>QEVJ01000127.1 GCA_003576845.1 Planctomycetota bacterium | reverse complement strand
GGCACGAGCCGCCGCCGGTGCAAAAGCAGGCGCACTCGATGATGTGGCCGACGGCCACCGCCGCGCCAATCCGGTTCCAATCAGGCTGCTCAAAGGTCCAGCCAAATTCGTACATAATCGGCCCCACGGTCAGGGCACTGTCAGACACCCGTCCGGTGATGACCATTTCCGCCCCGCCGGCCAGCGCCTCAATGACCCCTTCCGAGCCGATGTAGGCGTGGGCAGCAACAATATCCTGGCGGATGCGCTCCAGCCCTTCTTCGCCGGTATCGAGGTTGACCAGCTTGACCCCCTCCGCGGCCAGGCTATCCAGCTTGCCGGACACGTCATCGCCCGTGACGACGCCCACCCTCATCCCCTCAAACCCCAACCGGCGCGCCAGTTCCACCACCTCGCGCCCGCCCGCTTCCGGGTTGGCCCCCCCGGCGTTAGTGATCATCTTGACCCCGTTCTGCTGGGTCAGAGGGAGCAGCGCCTCCGTCCAGGGAATCAAATCGGGGATGTAACCCTGGGTGGGATTCTTGTTTTTCTGCCGCTGCAGCAGGGCCATGGTCAGCTCCGAAAGGTGATCCAGGCCCAGGTAATCCAATTCACCTTTGTCGGCCAGCTCTATTGCCGGATCAAGCATATCGCCCCAGTAGGCCGAGCCGTTGCCAATGCGTAATGTTTTCATCTAAATCTCCAAGAGTACAGAAGTGGTCAGTAGCCAGTAGTCAGAAAAGAGAGTGCTATCTGGCTACTGACTACTCTTAGTCTCCTACTTTTACGATCACTGCTTCCGCTTCGCCGATGCCGCCGCAGAGGGTGGCCAGGCCGTAGTAGGGCCGGGTGTCTCCCGCCGCTGCGCGCCGCCTCCGTAATTCGTACATCACCGTCATGACCAGCCGGGCGGCCGTGGCTCCGGTGGGGTGGCCGATGGCAATCGCCCCGCCGTTAACGTTAGTCTTGGCCCGGATTTGCTCGGCCTTCTCCGGGTCGCCGCCGGCCATAATCAGGGTGGAGACGAGCGGGACGGCGGCAAAGGGTCGCTCGCCGAGTCGGATCGGCAACTCCTGCTGCGGACGGCGATCAGCGAAGGGGCCGACTACGTCGACATCGAAGAGGACATTGCGGCGAGCATTCCGCGGTTTGGCAAGACGAAGCGGATCATCAGCTTGCACAATTTCCGGCAGACGCCGGCGGATCTCGAAGCGATCCACGCGCGGATGGCGGCGCTCGATGCGGACATCGTCAAGATCGCGACGATGGCGAACCAGCCGAGCGACAATTTGCGGATGCTGCGGCTCGTGCGCGAGAGCGACGTTCCCACGGTCGGCATTTGCATGGGCGACTTGGGAATGCCGACGCGGATTCTGGCGGGCAAGTTCGGGATGCCGTTTACGTTTGCGACGTTTCATCACGAGCGGGCGCTCGCGCCGGGGCAGCTAAGCTTCGCGCAGATGACCGAGACGTATCACTACGACCAGATCACCGCGGCGACGAAGGTGTTTGGGGTGATCGCCGATCCGGTCGGGCATAGTCTTAGTCCGCTCGTCCACAATGCGGCGTTCGCGCATGCGGGCATCGACGCGGTGTACGTGCCGTTTCGCGTGCCGAAGGAGCATTTGGACGATTTTCTGGCCAGCGCGGACGAGTGGGACTTGCACGGGTTGTCGGTAACGATTCCGCACAAGGAAGCCGTGCTCGACAAACTCACCGAGCGCGACGAGTGGGTCGCGGGCATCGGGGCAGCGAACACGATCGTGTTCGAGGGTGCGGCGCGGCGGGGATACAACACCGATTGCGCGGCGGCGATGGAGAGCTTGGAACTCGCGCTTGCGGCGGACGGGGCGGCGACGACGCTTGCGGGCAAGACGGCGCTCGTGCTCGGCGCGGGGGGCGCGGCGAAGGCGATTGCGTTCGGCTTGCGGCAGCGCGGGGCGGATGTCGCGATCGCCAGCCGGACGCTCGACCGGGCGAAGCAGCTTGCGGACCGGCTCGATTGCCGCGTGGTGGATTGGAAGCTGCGGCACGGCGTCGGGGCGCAGGTGCTCGTCAATTGCACGCCGGTCGGAATGCACCCCAATGTCGACGAATCGCCGTTCGACAAGCATCACCTCAAGCCGTCGATGATCGTGTTCGACACGGTTTACAACCCGGAGTCGACGCTGCTGGTGAAGTACGCGCGGGAACAAAGCTGCCGGGTGGTGACGGGGATCGAGATGTTTGTGCGTCAGGCGGCGCTGCAGTTCAAGCTGTTTACGGGGAAGGAAGCGCCGATGGAGGTGATGGCGGAGACGTTGCGGCGGGGGATGGGGCCGGTGCGGTATTAGGAGTCGGGGGTCGGGGGTCGGGGATCGGGGGTCAGGGTTTGGGGGCATAGGAGTCCCGAGCGTGGCTTTCTGTTGGCGGTGGTGACGCGGGTTTTGCGGCAAGGGAATGTGCGGAAGCGTTGGTGTCGATGCTCGCTTGTCATGCGAGGCGATCATGTCGGCAGCGGGCGGAAAGTTGCGGTGGAGTCCGAGTCTGTTGTGTGCCGCGGGGAACTTTTCGGGCGGACTCGTTGCACTTGGGCTTGTTCTGGTCGGCGCGGCGGCCGCACAGGGCGTGAGCGGTCCGCGTGCGACGGAGCCGAGTTTGGGCGTCGCTCCGCGGGTTGACACTAGTGGCGATCCGCTTCCCGATTATGCCGTTGCCAGGTTGGGGACGAATCGCTTTCGGCATCCGGGGCACATTCGCGGCGTTGCGTTGAGTCGAGATGAGTCGTTCGTTATCACCGTTGGCGATGGCACCTCCATTCGATTGTGGGAGCTGCCCAGCGGCAAATTGTCGAAATCGATAGAAGTGCCCGCACGGTGGCGCAACATCGAACACGTTGCGCTTTCACCGGACAACAAACTCATCGCGGTGGTATCCTTCATCAGGAACAGCGAAGTAGCCGTATTTGATATAGAAACTGGCAAGGAGCTTTGGCGAGACAGTGCGATAGACCGCTACGAAGAGCAAGTGAATCAGCTAGCGTTCTCATCTGACGGAAGCGTACTCGTCCTAGTTGGCGAGCGCCACGTTTTCGACTGGCAGGCTGCAAATGGAGAGGGAAGAAGGGAGCGTGAGGGGTTTCCGTCGCTGGCTTATGATCCTGCGTCGAACACGTTCTATTCGTTCGAAAAAGACAGCAAGGATGTTTGGAAGGAATCGCTCAGTAGCGGCGCGCGTCAAAAGGCGTGGACGTCGCCGAAGGATGACATGTCCGCCGGAGAGTTGACAATTTCATCGACTGGCCGCTGGGCCCTTCATAATCGATATCGCCATGCTACGCTCGAAAACCGCGAATCACGTCGTTTCGTATTCGTGATTGATCTAACGAACGGCAGTGTCGTCCATTCGTGGGAATATGAGGTCCGGAGCTCGGCCTACCACAGACTCCTTGGTTCGCACCAGCCACTTCTCATTCGATCCATCGTCGGCAAGACTGAGTTCCATGTCCTGGGTCGAGAGTCATCTCTTGACGTTCCCGCATATGAATTGCAGGATCCACGGATACCAGGTTTCAGGCATCTTTCGGCGATAGCGCAAAAGAGAAGGCTCTTGATCGGAACGAATTACCGCAAGGTATTGCTCTACGACTTCACCAAGGGCAAGTCGGTTCCGTCGTTCTCGCATCCCGATTCCATTCACGATGCGTCGTTTTCGCCCGACGGGCAGTGGATCGCGACGATGGAATATGGGGGCGCGTTCCGCGTGTGGAATGGACGGACCGGAGAGCAGACGTGGGAGAAGTCGGACGAGAGCGTCAGCTTCTTTGGCTTCTCGTCGGATTCCAAGTATGCCATTCTCGCGGGAAAGGATGCACTTTACCGGCACGACCTGCGGACCGGGGAGCTCAAGAGCACCGTTGTGCTCGACAAGGTCCTGCCGCGACTGGTGACCGAGCGCGGGCCATTTGCGTACTCGTCGCGCAGAGAGGTTTATGCGTGCGCGAACGGGGATCCGTTGTTGCTCGTCGATGCGAAGACCGGAAAACAAATTGGCGAAGGCAACTGGAATCGGGACAAGCTCAAGCTGTCGCAGTTCTCGCCGTCGGGGAATTACTTGCTAACAGTCTCGGAAGATGTCTATAAGACGCCAACCATCTTGCTGTACGATTTGCGCCGTGCTGAGTCGCCGAAGCGACTGAATTGTCCCGGCCAGTGGGTGGTTGCCGTGGCGTTTGACCCGAGCGACGGCTACGTCGCGCTACTCGTTCAGGACACGCAAGGTCGCTCGCGTCGGGTTCTGCACATCGTGGAGGTGGCAACAGGAGAGGTCGTAAGGAAGCGGCTGCCGGAAGCGAAAGAGTCGAACTGCCTTAAGGCAGTGGGATTTCTCGACGGGCATACGCTTGCGCTGTCATTTGGCGACATAGACGGTGTAACGGGCGATACGAAATCCGAAAGCGTCGTAATCGAAGATGTCCACGGTGACCATCCGCGGCCGTGGCGGATTCCGGGGTTTCGATTCCTCGACGTAGATGCGCGACTGTTGCTGACCAACGACCGAGTTTCGGGAAGGGTTCCCGAAGTCATCTCGTTCGATCACGCCGGTCCGCTAGGTGAAGCGGCACACAAGGACCTTCCCGAAGCGCAATTGGCAGCGCTTTGGGATCAACTGGCGAAGGATCCCGTTTCGGCCGAAGACGCGGTGAGGGGGATGCGCGAAGTCGAGCCGCGAAAACTCGCGACGTTCTTGAAGTCGCGCGTTCTGCCGATTCCGGCGCACGATCCGGCCGCAATTCGGAAGGCCGTGGCCGAAATGGCGGCGGTGGATCAAACGGAAGCTGTTGAAGATGCCCGGCGGCGGGTCATGGCGATGGGAGTGCAAGCCCTGCCCGCAATCCGACAAGTGCTACGCGAAGAGATACACTATTCAACGGAACTCCTGCTGCGCGAGATGCGGCGTACGATCGCGGAGCGGGCGTGGAACGATCCGGAAGAGGTGCGCGTGCTGCGTGCGTTGCGGGCGCTTGGCGGCAATTGGTCTGGTGAGGCGCGGGAGTTGTTATTGCAGATCGCAGACGGCGCCGAGGACGCGCGGCGAACGTTTGCGGCGAAGGAAATACTACGATTGCATTCGTTGCCCGCACACGCGAACTGAACTTGAATAGCATCGAATTCACCAACGTCGCCCTTATTGGCTATCGCGGCACGGGGAAGTCGGCCGTGGCGAAGCTTGTTGCGCTGCGGCTGGGGTGGGATTGGGTAGATGCGGACGTGGAGATTGAGTTGCGGGCCGGGAAGTCGATTGCGGCGATTTTTGCGGAGGATGGGGAGGCGGGGTTTCGGGATATGGAGGCGATTGTCGTCGAGGAGCTTGCGCGGCGGGAGCGGACGGTGATCGCGCTTGGCGGCGGGGCCGTGTTACGGGAGGGTAATCGGGCGGCGCTGGCGAGGTCGTTCGTGGTTTGGTTGCGGGCGAGCATGGAGACGATTCTTGCGCGGATGGAGGCGGACCCGACGACGGTTGGGCGGCGGCCGAATTTGACGGTTGGGGGAGGTCGGGCGGAGGTCGAGGCGTTGCTCGCGGCGCGGGAGCCGATTTATCGACGGCTGGCCGCGGCGGTGGTCGATACCGACGATAAGACGCCGGCCGAGGTGGCCGAGGCGATCTTTGGGCACCTTCCCCTTACGCTCCGCACGACCGGCACGGCGTGAACTTCTGGCTCAACCTGCCGCCGAACGCGCGCTATGCGATCTTGGCGCTGGCCGGGATGGTGCTCGGTGCGGCGGTTAACTTTGCCGCGTGCGCGCTGGCTTACGAGCGGCGACCGAGAAGCCCGTGGATGCGGCTCGATGTGGCGGGGCGGGCCGAGCACGGCTGGCTGGATTGCCTGCCGATCGTAGGTTGGCTGCGGTTGCGGCGCGAGCGGGATTTGTTCGGAGCGTGGTTCTGGCTGCGGGCGCTCGTCGTCGAAGCGGGACTCGCGGCGGCGCTGCCCGTGATGTATTGGTGGGAGGTTGCCGAGCGCGGGTTGTGGATGGCGCTGCCGAATATGTTTCCGGGCGTGGTGCCGCCGTCGGTCGTGCCGGAGACGAACCTCGTGCTCGCGGCGCATGCGATGTTTGCCGCTCACGCGGCGCTTCTGGCTGCGATGGCGGCGGCTTCGCTCATCGACATCGACGAAAAGCTGATCCCGGACGGCGTGACCGTGCCGATTACGCTGTTCGGGCTCGTCTCGGCGGCGGTGTATCCGTGGTCGCGGTTGCCGGCGGGCTTGGCACAGGATCCGGTCGCGGGGCCGGTGCTCGACTTCATCAAAGTCACGTCGCCGATGCGGCAAGCGTGGCCCGACGTGCTCGGGGAACGACCGCACGCGAGCGGGCTGGCGATTGGGATCGCTTGCTTCGTGCTGTGGGTCGTGGCGCTGTTGCCGCGGCCGTGGCGGACGGGGCGCGGGCTGCGGGTGGCGATGCGGTTGTTGTGCGTGCGGTTCAAACAGGGGCTGCTCACATGGCAAGCGATTGGCTTGCTGGTGGCGGGCATCGCGGGCGTTGCGTGGAGTTGGCAGCAGGGTGGGCCGCAATGGATTGGGCTGTCGAGCGCGCTCGTCGGGATGCTCGCGGGCGGCGGGATGGTGTGGATCGTGCGCGTGCTGGGGTCGGTAATGCTCGGCCGCGAGGCGATGGGCTTCGGCGACGTAACGCTGATGGCGATGATCGGCACGTTCGTCGGTTGGCAAGCGTGCTTGCTCGCGTTCTTTCTCGCCCCGCTGTTTGCACTGTTGTTCGGCGTCGTGCAGCTTGCGATTCGCAAAGACAACGAAATCTACTATGGGCCGTTTTTGTGTCTGGCGACGGCGGTCGTCGCGGTGCGGTGGCGCGACGTGTGGGGCTGGGCGTGGCCGATGTTCGATTTGGGTTGGCTCGTGCCGGCGGCGATGGGATTGGCACTGGTGGTGATGATCTTTCTGCTAGCAATCATGCGTTCGATACGCAATCGACTTTCGTGAATTGCATTGCCATTGTTGAAATATGGAGACTTGGAGCAGTCTCCGGGCGGCTACGCAAAAACACGTTGATTCGTTTTTTAACGCAGAGGGCGCAGAGGATTCGCAGAGGGCGCAGAGAGGGGCCGAAAGAAGCTGAGCGCTGCATGTAATTGTGATCGTTCAATATCCTCTACGTCCTTTGCGTTGAAATACTCACCCGCCCAAATACGCGCGTGGCAATCGGAACGATCGACCACCCAATTCGCTGAGGACAACGACCATGCCTTGGTTCGAATCGATCGCCGATTTGGAAACGCAAGCGAGCGCGATCCGTGTCCGCCGCTACGGCGTCATCGACGCGGAAAGCGGAGAATTCCGCCGCGTGCGCTTACGGCCCTGGCCGAAGATCGCTTCGGTGGTCGAGGGCAAGCTGTGGGGCGAGTGGCTGCACGGCCGTGTGCGGGGCGATCGGTGTTCGCTGTACTACAATCAGCCGCATCGGTTCTCGAACTTTCTGGCGGCGGCGTATGCCTGGTCGACGCGCGATTGCAGCTTGCGGACGATTCGGGCGGCGCTGGCGACGCTCGACGAGATCGCGCGGATCAAGGGGACCGACGCGATTCTGTGCGACGTGATCGGGTCGGACATTTCCGATCGCTTGCTTGCGCGGTGGGGCTGGGAAAGTCATGCGCCGAGCTTGTTTCATCGCAACTATATCAAGCGGTTCTATGGGGCGTATCCGAATCGGCGCGGGGCGGACGTGGAGGAGCGGGAGTTGGCATCCTGTTGAAAAAGGGGACAGACCCTTTGGAAAGTGGTTTTAGCCGCAGGTTGCGGCGTGCCTGAGAGGGTCAGTCCCCTTTTTCAACAAGCTGTTGGCGTCGGTTGGATCGTAGTGGGGCGGTTTGTCCGTTAGGTCGAACGCACTTCCGTCAGGCCGGCGCGGATTGGGCGCGATTGCGATAGCGGGTCTTGCGCCGCTTGGCCTGACCTACGGTCGTACGGTGTTCGATTACGGCGTAACGGGCACGGCGATGTGTGTGGCATTCAATTCAGTGAGATCGACGACGGCGATTGTGTAGGTTTTGGCGCGGTGGAGCGCTCCGGGATTGAGGACGAGGGTTCGGCCTTCGCGGCGCGTGGCGGCGACGTGGGTGTGGCCGTAGCAGACGAGGTCGTACTGCTGCGACGCAATTGTCTCTTTCAGCCGGCGGGTGTCGTCACCGTGCAAGAGGGCAATGCGGCGATTGCCCAGGCGAAGGTCGCCGAAGGCGCCGTGGTATGTTTGGCCGGCCGCGAGGATCGCCCGTTCGAGGGCGGCGGGTTGGTCGTCGGTGTTGCCGAGGACGAAATGGGTGGGCCACAGGTCGAACGCACGGACGACGTCGTCCGAACCGATGTCGCCGCAATGCAGGACCGCTTCGACGGCGTGCTCGGCGAGCACGATTGCGGCGGCTTGGGCGTTGGCGGCGCGGCCGTGGGTATCGCTGACGACGCCGATTCGCATTACATCCTCGTGAATCGAAATGTAGGGTGGGTCGAACGAAGTGAGGCCCACCGGAATCGCGCCGTGGAATTGTGAATGGAAAGTGGTGAATTACGAATGGTGAATGAACGGGAGGCTGCCATTTGTCGCTTTCGATTTGTCATTCGCGGTTCACAATTCACCAATCACCATTTACGATTCACAATTCCTTCCCGACGCTGGTGGGCCTCACTATCGTTCGACCCATCCTACATGTGTTTACATGCGTCGGACGCGATCGTAGACGGCGAACGTGTGCGGGTGGTCGTTCTTGTCGTCGGCGGCGTGGTGCGACTGTTCGACGAGCCGCCAGTGGGAGACGTCGATTGGCGGGAGGTACGTGTCGCCGGGGACGTCGGCTTCGACTCGGGTCAGGTACAGACGATCGGCGCGGTCGAGCGTTTGGCGAAAGATGTCCGCGCCGCCGACGATGAAGATCTCGTCGTGCTCACCGTGGATCTCATGTGCTCTTTGGATGGCGGCGTCGATGGTGTCGACGACCACACAGCCGGGTGCCGCGAAGTCGCGTTGTCGGGTGACAACGAGGTTCGTTCGCTCGGGAAGCGGGCGGCCGATCGATTCGTACGTCTTGCGGCCCATGACGATCGCGTGGCCGGTCGTCAGGCGGCGAAAGCGGCGGAGGTCGGCCGAGAGCCGCCACGGCAACGCGTTGTCGCGGCCGATGACGCCGGAGGTGGAAGCGGCCACGAGGATGGAGAGCATGAACGGGGGTCGGGAGTCGGGGATCAGGGGTCGGGGGTCGGGGAATGCGTCAATCCGGCTTTGCTTCGCCTTTTTCGAAGAGCGGCTTGAACTTGTGGCAGAGTTCTTCGAGGCGCGGCAGGTCTTCGGCGAGGAAGTAGCGCTGGGCGACGAGTTGTTCCGCAGCGCTCATGTACTTGGCGCGATAGGCGGCGAAGTCGGCGTAGAGTGTTTCGAGCGACGGGCGCGGGTCGTTGTTGGCCTCGCGGTCGGCGTTCGTCCGCGGCAGCGGGATGTAACCGCCTTGGAGCGAGAGGAGCGCTCCCGCGGCGCCGATCGACGTGTCGCGGAGGTTCCAACTCGTGTACGTGGCGACGGGGACGCTGATGGCGGGAAGATTGAGCGTGCCGCGGGTGTTGCCGTCGTTGCCGACGGTGGGCACGAGGATTTGGTAATGGAGCGGCTTGCCCGTCTTCGGATCGGCGACGCTTTGCGGCGGCAAGAGCCCGGCGATGCGATGCGTTTGCCACGAGTCGCCCCAGTGGAGCAACCAAGGTTGTTGGATGACCTGCGGATATGCGACATCGGGTACGTCCGGCCAGCCGCTCTTGTCGCGCTGCCACGGGACAAGCGTGCCGTCGGCGATGCGGGGATAGACGCTCGGCGGCGGTTCCTTGCCGTCTTTCACCCAGGCGTCGAGCGCGAGCACGAGCGCTCGCATGAAGGGGCGATAGTCGGCTGGGTTCGACGGGAGCGTGCCGCCGCCTTTCGCGCCGGGAACGCCGCTGCCGGGACCGTGTTGCGTGCCGCCGAATGCGTAGATGCGAACTTCCGGCGGAATCTCGGCGTCGCGCGTGGCGAGCGGATCGGTATGCACGAGCGAGCCGCTGCGGTGCCAGTATTCACTCGAACTCTGCGTGTGAAAGACCTTGGGCACGGCGTTTTTGCGGCGGCTCTTGGCGAGAATGCCGTCGGTTTCGCCGGTATGTGGATCGCGCTCGTCGCCGTAGGTGAATGGGAAGAAGTCGGCGAGGAACAGGTGTTCTTCGTGCTGGCCATTGGTGCGCGTCGGCGATGCGAGGCGATGGTTGAACGAGCCCAAGCCGCCGCCGGCGACGTGCGAGATCACGCCGTCGAAGACCTTGCGGCGGCGCTCGTCGGCGTTGAAGCCCTCCCAGAGAAAGTGGCGCAGGCAGCGGCCGCTTTGCGACGTGCCGAAGGCGAGGGCGCGATCGACAACTGGTTTGCCGGCATCGTCGAGCAGCGGATTGTCGTTACCGTTGTCTGTGTGCTTGAGAGACGAGACGATGTCGCGAATGGCGGCAAAGCCCGCTCCTTGCACGAGCGAACCTTCGGCGTCGTAGGTAAGGGAATAGATTACGCCCGGCTTGAGACCGCCGCGGACTTCGAGTTCGACGAGCGGCAGTTGGCTCTTGACGCCGTTGTGCTCGACTTCGGTGACGATCAGCTTCCATTCGTCGTCGGGAACGAGCTCGCCGTTGTCGCGGAGCGGATCGAGGCGTTCGGCGATTCGTCGCAGTTCGCGCGGAAAGCGAGCGGTCTCGCCTGCCGGTCGATAGCTACCCTGATTGGCCCGATACGCGATCGAAGCCTTGGCCATTGGACGATCGACGACGACTTCGTTCCAGACCTTGCCCACGAGAGGCTTGCCGTTTTCCAGCGGCACGGGCGCGCTGAGGCGCAAGCGTCCGCCGCCGGGGAGGACTTCGGCGATCCAGCCGCTCCACAGAACGACGAATCCTTGGCGGCAGAGAAAGTCGTCGGCGCCGCCGTCGACGATGCCGGGCGCGGTCTTGTTGCCGCGGTTGTTGACTTCGTAGAACAGCGCCCCGTTGGCCTTGCTGCAGTCGGCGGGAACGAGCATCTCGAAGTCGGTCCAGAATTCGACCTTGCTGTCGGCGTTCCGCGGCACGAGATCGAGGTCGACGATTGCGCGATTGGGTTCGGACCGCGGGTCGAGCGCGTAATGGACGACGCCGGTCCAGCGCTCGTAGGGACCGCGGTCGCCCATTGCCTTGCCGCCGGCGTAAGGCTCGCGGGTCTTGATCTCCCAGCGCGTGACTTCGGCGCAGAGCAACGCGGGCAGCGCCGCGAACAGCACAACGGCGAACGAGAGGACTATGCTGCGTGGGCCGATACGTGCCGACATCGTCGCGCCTTTCGCTCGAAGCAGGAAATCGCACGCGGCCATGCTACGGCGGACGGTGCGATGGTGTCAAACGAGCGACGACCGACGGTAATGGAACAAGCCGGAAGGTGCGGCGTCAACACTTCCGGGCGCCACTGATGGCTTGTCCAGCAGTGCGATTCGCGAGGCAGCGTCCAACGGCAATTCTCACTGCTGGACAAGCCAGCAGTGGCACCCAATTCAGAATCGAGATTCGACGTCTCGACAGCGCATCATCGATCGCGGGGCCGTTCGCCGAACAATTCGCGGGCCATCTCCTGCGGCGTCGCGTCTGCGGCGGGGTCAGCGGCGGCGCCTTCGTCGGCTGGCATCGCTTCTTCGCCTGCCGGCGCGGCTTCGCCAAAGGGCGTATTGGCGCCTGCGTCGCCTGCGTCGGCCGGCGGCATGTCGCCCGCGTCGGCGGGGGCTTCGGCGGGAGCGGCTTCGGCCTTCTTGATCGGCGCTTCCGTCGGGTTGGCGACGATGTGCACGACGGGATACTTCGCGTCGATCTCGCGAATGCACTGAATCAACCCGTCGCCGTCGGCCAAATACAGGCGGTCGGTCTCTTGATTGACGATCGGCAAGTCGACCGTTGCTGTGGAGCCGATCTGTCCGACGACGCCGCCGTTTCGCTCGTCGACGACGGTCAGCCGGCGATACGGGTCGAGGGCGTAAACCCGCGTCGCGCTTGCCGAGACGAAGCGGTTGGCGAGGCGAGCCTGCCAGACTTCCGCGCCCGTCGTCGCATCAAGGCGATACATGCCGCCGCGTTCGGGCGAAACATATACCGCGTTGCCGATGGCGGCGAGCGGCTGTTCGATCGGCATTCCGGCGCCGAATCGCCAGGCCGTTCCGCCGGCCGTTTCGTGCATTGCGTAGGCATAGCCGTCTTCGGACGCGGCGTAGATCATCGGGAAGCGATAGGCGGGCGGCGTGACGATCGACCCGCGGGCTTCAAGCCTATATCGCACGGCCGGATTGTCGGGACGCGAAACGTACATCCAACCGCGGTCGGTGGCGAAGGCCACGCTCCGCGGCGTGATCGTCGGCTGCACGAGAATCTGGCCCGAGGCTTTGTACGACCACGCCGGGGTGCGGGGCGAGTCAAGTTGATAGCCTTCGACTTTGCCGCCCACCATCGGAATGAACACCATCGTCGCGGACAGCGCGGGCCCGGCGGAAGCGGTGCTGCCGACCTTGCGTTCCCACGCCAAGCGTCCGTCGCCGCGGTTGTACACGTAGAGCATCATCCCGTTGACCATAGCGACGTATTTGTCATTCGCGGCGGCGGCCGTCGAGGGATAGTCGCCGCGGCCGACGTGTTGCGACCACATCGTGCGGCCCGTCTCCGCGTCGAAGACGTGCAACATTCCGCGGGCCGTTTGGGCCATGAGAATCGTATGCGGGATCGTGCGTTCGGCGAGCGTCGCTTTCTTGCCGTCGGCAGTCAATGCTTCGAGGCGGTTCTGCGCCATCTGCTTGGCGCCGTCGACGCCGAGCGGCCGGCCAAACGAACCGCGGCCGCGCTGGCTATACGAGTAGACGCGACCGTCTTCGGTCTTGACGTCGAATACCTGGAAGCTTACGGCCGGATCGAAGCTCGTGTGCTGCGTCACGCTCACGAGCTTGTCGTTGCCGGCATCGACATACACTTGGCCGGACCAGGCGCGTTCCAGCCCAAACGCGTTCAGGTCGCGTTCGGAGACGAGTTTCGAGGCCGCGGCTTCCTTGGCCGGCGCGGCGACGGGAGCCAGGCAAACCGCGACGAGCACGGCGCACAACGAGTGAATCGGCTTCGGCATGGCAAACGCGAGGTGGGTGAATCGATTCGAGGAGATGGAACCTGAGAGCGAACCGCGCGAACGGCAACCCTCGCCGGGGCAGCTACTGTCGCCGCCCCGGCAATTCCTTTATCTTAGTCAGAGATTTGCCCGTCGTACACGAAAAACCGGTGGCCCGGGCCGGTCGCTCGCGCCGCCGCGGCGGCGTGGACTCGCCAGGTCCGGCGCGGGCGCCTAGGATGGGACCGGACGCCGTGTTGGCGCTTTTACCTTTCCCGACTCGATTTGGGCGCCACGGCACTCCCTTCCATCCGTGATCCGGTTCTTCGATCCACCGGTTCCCCCCTGCGGTTCGGCTATCAGCGTGTGGAGTTTGTCTTGGTGCAACCGGCTGATTTAGGCCCCGAGTTGCTCGCGCCACTGGCCGAAACCCTGGGCTATCTGAACTTTTCGTCGGGGGCGCACGAGCCGAAGTTCCTCCGGAATCTCAACGCGCTCTACCCCGCTGCGCCGGGTGACAAAACGCCGCCGGGGTATCGCGTTTTGGCCGATCTGCTGCGGGCGGGAATCGAACGCCTGAGGGCCGAATCGTCGCCCATGGGCGACCTCGCTCAAGCCGCCGCCGTCGTCGATCTCCTCTGCGACACCGTGCTGCCCGGTTATCTCCGGTTCCACCGCGACCTGCTGTTCCATCAGCGGCAAGAAACGCTCTTTGCGCCGCTGTTCGTCGGCCGCGTGGCGCAAGCGGTACTCGCCGCCGGACCGCCTTGGAACGAGCCGGAGCGCATTGCCGGGGCCGCCATTAACCAGCTCAACGATTACACGGGCTATCGTCCGATCGCCCAACACCGCAGCGGACGCCGGGGCGAGCCCTACGCGCACGAGCGCGTGCGGCCCGTTCCGCTCTACATCGGCGACGTCGGCCCCGACCGTGGTCCCTATCACGACGTCGTCGCGTTGGCCCTCGACATTCTTCGCCGGGTCGATTCGTCCGTGCTACGGGCGGCCTGGTTCGATCTCGCGTTGTTGGACGAGCTGGCCTACGACCCGCGGGCGTACGATTTCGATCATCCGATCCACAAGCGGCCCAACCATCATTTCGGCCAGTGGGATCTCGACCTGATCGACCAACGCGGCTTCTTTCGCCGGTTTGTGGTCCAACAGGTCACGCTCGATGCGTTGGTCTCGCGGATCGACGCGCCGCAACCTCGCGGCGAGCCCAAGGCCACGCGCGACGAACTGTTGTTCGAGGCCGGGGCAGTCCTCGCGGGCACGATGCTCATGGGATCGGGCACGACCGGCAACGGGCCGGAGTGTCACGACTCGACCGTGACGCTCGCCAACCTCTTGCCGAGAATCGCGGCCTATCGCGACGCATTTTATGCCGATCTGATCACGCGTGTCGGCGGCGCGCACGCGGAACGGTTGCAGGCCGAGATTCGCCGGCTCAAGCAACCCTTCGGCGGCGCGCGGCATCATCTCAACGCCTATCTGGCGCGGCTGCGGGCGGCGCAAATGGCCCACGTCCACGTGGCCCACGTGTATGCCGAGATGGGGTTCGAGGAAGCCGCCCGCCGCGAGGCCGCAGTCGTGCCCGTCGCTTCGGCACGGATGATGTGCGAGATTCGCTGCCGGCTCACCAGTTGCGAGCGGGACTTGGATCGCCGAGCGGAAACGGCCGCCGGCGCGAACGTCGCGGGCCTCCAAGCGGACTCGGTGTTGAAGACGGCGGCGGATCGCCTCGCCGAGGCCGAAGACCTCGTCTGGCGGGCGATCGAATGCGGCGCGATGATCGACCCGTGGAACATCGCGTGGTTCACCGCCCATTTCGGTCTCTTCCGGTCGATCGAAGACAGCGTCTACGATCACCGCGCCGATCAACTCATCGAAATCCTCGAACGCATCTTTCTGACCTACGGCCGGCTCGTGAGCGAGGCGTTTTCGTCGGGCAACGATCGGCTCGGTCGGGAGTTGCTGGCGAAGATGGATCGCCTCGCCGCCTGGTGGGATGCGTTCGCCACGACGACCACCTCGGGCGTGGAAAGCTTCTCGGGACGCGAACTGCACGATTCGGCGGCTCAAGTCGGCACGGCTCTGGCCGCGTGGAAGAAAGGCGGCGCGGCGGCAGGCGACGTGGCGTTCTGGCGTCAATACGTAGCCGAATTCCGTTCGCCGCGAACCTTCGCCCGCGTCGTCGAAACGTTGCTCGAACATCGGGACTTCGTCGCCACGATGGCCTTGCTCGTGCAGTGGTTGTCGCAGGCGGCCGACGTGCCGCTGGAAGAGGGCGACGATTCGTTTCACGACCTTGTGGCGCGATGGATGGGCGCGCTGCTCGCCGAGGGCGGCGCCGACCGGCTCGTTTCCGCCCGCAAGCTGCTCGACTTCATTGAGGCCAACGCCGACGAGTATTGGGATCCGCCGGAACTCTACGACGGCGATCCCGTCGCGGGCGAACGTCTGCTCCGCGAACTATTCGGCGAACGGGCAAGCGAACCGGACGACGAGGCACTCGACGAAGAGGACGGCGACGAAGAGGACGACGAGGACGATGTCTACGGCGCCGCATACGAGAACGTGGTGTTCCGCGATAGCGCCGCCGACGGAACCGAGGGCGCCCTCGACGACGCCGACCTGCCCGCCGGGACGGAGCACGAGTTCGAGGCGGAACTCAAGCGGATTACCGACCGGCTGCGGTTCCTCTCGACGCTCGCGGGGTTGTGGAAGCAGGTTGGCGTCGAGGTCGCCCGCGGCGCCGAGGGCGCCGAAAAGGTTGCCAACGCGGTCGTTCGCTGGCGAACGCGGGCGAACGAGAACTATCGGCGGCTTTGCGGCCTGATCGCTTCGGTCGAGCGCTATCGCATCGCCGCGCCCACAGGAGCTTTCGATACCTACGTCGAATACGACCGCCGCCGGACGATGAAAGAAACGCTGCTCGAGCGAATCATCGCCGCCGCGACCGACGCGGCCGATGCGTCCGAGTTTCTTGCGGCGGTCGCGGAACCGGCGGCAAGCGGCGAGGACGGCGACTTCGCAGCGGCAGCCGGCAACGTCGATCGGGCGCTCGTGCGGGGCGATGCGACCGCCGTCGAAGAACACTGGAGCGACTTGCTCGCGGAACTGAGCCACAAGACGAGCTTGTACATGCCGCTGGCTCGGGGAGGCGATCCGCTCAAGGTGGCCGACGTGCGGATATTGCACCAACGGTTGCGGCAGTGGCTATGCTGGCTGCCGCGATTGGGGTTGCTGGCCGAAGCGGCGGAGCTCGTCGACGCGATTCGGACGATGGAGATTGCCCATCCTGTCGGCGCGGGCGCGGTGACCGAATTCGACCGGCTCTTCGAGACCGGCTACAAGGCGATCGTCGACGCGATCGTCCTCTCTGCGGACGGCTGGACCAAAGGCCGCCGCGGCGAATCGACCGACCGCCTGCTCAACGAGGCCGTGCAAGCGGTTACCGAACCGCTGCTGGGCCGCTGGCTTTCCCACAGCCAAACGCTAAGGCTCTCCGTCCTCGAACGCATCGACAACGACAAGGATTGGAAAGAGCTCCGCGCGTTCGTCGAGAACTACGGACACGACCTGTTCGACCAGCAGTTCATGAACCTCGGCAATCTGCGGGCCATCCTACATCAGGGCGTCGACGACTGGATCGACCGGCTCGAAACGGGCGAAGACGAGGACGAGATTCCGAGCTTCGTCGACGACCTGGGCACGAAGCTCGCCCGCGGACAAGCGGTGCGCCATCTGGCGGTGATTCTCGAAGCGATCATCGACAATTACGTCGAGTATCGCGACTACAACAACACGACGACCCAGTCCGACCGCGGCGAGATGCTCTACACGTTTCTCGACTTCCTGCGGGTCAAGGCGGCCTACGAGCGGTCGTATTGGAACTTGCGGCCGGTCATCATGGCCCACGAAATGCTCGTCCGCCGCGGGCGCAGCGAGGCGGCCGAGCTTTGGCGGCGAGCGCTCGTCGAGCGGACCTCGGATATTGCCGATCGTCTCGTCCGGCGGCTCG
>QEVJ01000275.1 GCA_003576845.1 Planctomycetota bacterium | reverse complement strand
GAAGGAAGCCGTCCAGCCCAGCCACTCGTCGAGTTCGCGGACCGGCAACAGCCCCGCGTCGCTCGTGATCTGCTCGTCGACCGGCAAGATTTAGACCGCCGTCCGCGGCAGCAAGTCATACTCAAAAGCCAACGCGCGCTGTACATTCATGTTAGGCCTCCGTGCGTCGTCAGAAGTCGTTGTTGCACAACTTCTTAAACGCAATCGGAGGCCGTTTTATTCACCGTGCGATGAATAATCCGGGCTAGCCGCTGAATTTCTTGGGGAGCGTGAACGAATAGAGCATGACGACGGCGCCGGCGGAGATGAGGCTCCACGGGGCCCATTCGGGCGGAACCAGTTCCCGCTTCGCGGCCGGCGCGGCAACGCCATTGATTTGCGGGGCGGCGGCGGCGTCGCCGCGGTCCACGAGGACGGCCTTGTCGATCAGCATGCACTCGACGCCGAGAATACAGGCCGTCACGCCGATTGCGATGAACATCGCTCGCCACATGGTCGCGGTCTCCGTCGCCTCCCGATCCGGGTATCCCGAGGAGGAATGGCCCTTCGTGTCCGTCATCGGTCGGCGACAATCGGGGCAATCATCCCGCGGCGGAAGAAACCGGCACGGCGGGTCGCAAGGAAGGTGCCGGGAACGACGGTTGAAGCGCGCCACGGCACGGAGTGAACTTCGCGCGTGACAACCAGTCGGCCGTGCGAGTAGAATCTCGGAGTACGGGGCAGCGCATGGCCAACGGCGGCGCGACGATGCGGAACCAAGCAATACGACGTGCGATTCGCGCGACGGCGATGCCGCTTGTCTTTGGCGTCGCAGCGTGCGCGTGCGTCGCGACGTGCTCCGCGGCCGACGGACCGCGGGAGACGTTGATTGCCAACGGTCTGGTGAATCTCGGCGACGCCTGGCTCTGTCCGGCCGAGGCGGAGGCGCGGCGGCTGTTCGACGCGCTCGACCCCCTGGAGCGGCATTATCAGGGTGTGCAGCGGGCCGTCGACGACCGCATCAAGGTCAACGAGAAAGCCAAGGCAGACCTTGCGCAGAAGCGCCGCGATCTCAAAGTCCTTGCCGAGAAAATCACGGCCAACGACCCAGCGGCGCTCGGTCCGACCCGCGAGCAACTCATCCAATCGGCCAAGGACCTTGACGACCAGATCAAGCGGCTCAAGCAGGTCGCCAAGGACGGGACGCGGCTCGCCGAGTTTCAGCCCGCGCGCGAGGACGTGATTCGGCTCTCGAACGCGCGCGTCGGCTTGACGCTGGCTGCCGCGGCGCTGCGACAGCGAACGGCGGAAATGCCGGCGGAATACGAGCGATTGGAGAAGATCGCGGCCGTCCGCGCGGCGCTGCGGCAACTGCCCCAGCAACGGTTGGGAACCGGCAAAGATTACGCGGCCGAGGCCGCCGAGCGATTGGCGCGAATCGACCGGGCGACGCAGTCGAACGTCGTGCCCGTGTATCGCGACGATGGGCATGCGCGCGTCGTGACGATCGTGAACGAGTCGACGCCGGTGACGTTCAGCTTGCGGCACAGCGACGGCCCGACGCATCTACCGCACAGCGTGGTGACGTCGCTCAACCTTTCGACCGAGGATGCGCCGGTCGTTTCGTATACCGTCGGCGGGCGGAAGCTGCGTTGCCGCCGCGTGACGCTCTCTTCGGCGCGGGTCGGCGGCCTGCTGCTGCGGAATGTGGAGGCACTGGCCCTCCCGCCGGAGGGCGAAGATTTGGGAGCGAAGCTTGGCCGGGCGGCGTATGCGAGCTTTTACTTCGACGTCGACTTTTCGCAGTTGCGAATGACGATTCTGGACGGGTCGGCGAAGGACGACGCCGCCAAGCCCGAGGGCAAGCAGAACGGCGACTCGAAAAACGTTCCGTCGACGGGACCGATGTCGCGGCCGGGTCCGCGGCCGGGCAGGCGGTCCGCGTCGCGGTCTACGATTCCGCTGCCGCTACCTTCGAGAGCAGCCTGTTGAAAAAGGGGACTGACCCTCTCAGGCACGTCGCAATCTGCGGCGAAAACGCGCTTTCCAAAGGGTCTGTCCCCTTTTTCAACAGGCTGTCAGGCTACAGTCGGAAGCCGACGTGGCCCACGAACCGGCGCGAATCGGGAGGTTTTTGCGGGTTTCCGCGACCGGCGACGTAACGTGCGAGGAACGCGAACGCGCGCTTCCACGCCCGCTACAAACGGTAAAGAGCGTGCGGCCGGCGCGGTTGCGAGTTTTCGCGTCGGCAAAGATGTAACGGGCCGACGCCGCGCGAAAGCCGGATCGAGCCGGAGGTCGATGAAGGAAAAGGAGAACCAGACGGGCAACGACCCGGCAGCAATCGGGCTGCGGAGCGGGCTGGCGAATCGAGCGCCAGTGCCGCCGCCAAGCGAAAAGGCTCCGTAACCGAGCGTTTCGCTTGTTCATAGAATGACGCGTATCTATAATTCCGTTGACTTTCCTCGCTGATTTACCGTCATTGAATGGAGTTCGGCGTTGTCCGCCAAACCGAAGGTGTTGCTCGTCGGAGACCCGCAGAATCCGACCACCCCGTTCGCGGGCGCTATGAGCGAACAATGCGACATCGTCGCGGTCGACAGCCCTCAGGCTGCGCTCTCGTCGCTGGCGAAGGACGGTTTCGCCGGGGTTTACGTATCGTCCGCACATCTGGCGGACCAGGCGCGATTGAGCCGGCTGTTGCAAAACGAGCGGATGCTCGAGCAGATTCCCGACGGCGTCGCCCTGTTGGACGCGGACAACAACGTCGTCTGGTCGAACGCGAAGTTCCGCGAGTGGTGCGGCGAGAACAACGGGGCGGGAACGAATTTCTACACGGCCCTCGGCAGCCCGGAGATATTGGGTCCCGATTATTGCCCGTTCCACACGGCGAAGAACGCGGGCGCGTCGAGCAATACGACGCTGCGGACCGAAGGCGGCCGATACTTTCACGTACACGCGGCCGGACTCAAGGACGGCGGCGCGGCGGGAACGCTCATCGTCACCGTCCGCGACATCACGAAGGAAATGACGCAGCAGCAGAAGCTGGCGGCGATCCACCGCGCCGGGATCGAACTGACCGATCTGACGCCGGCCGAACTCGCCGAGATGTCGGTCGAAGAGCGGATCGAGCTCCTCAAGTCGAACATCCTCCATTACACGAAGGACCTGTTGAACTTCGACGTGGTGGAAATCCGGTTGCTCGACCCGCGCGGCGGACGATTGGTTCCGCTGCTATCCGTCGGCTTCAAGCCGGAAGCCGCTACGCGGGAATTGTTCGCCCGGCCACAGAACAACGGCGTGACGGGCTTTGTGGCGTCGACGGGCAAGAGTTATTTGTGCGAGGACACGTCGGAAGACCCGCTGTATCTGGAAGGCTGCCAAGGGGCGAAGAGCTCGCTGACCGTGCCCTTGGTGTTTCACGATAAGGTGATCGGCACGTTCAACGTGGAAAGCGCCGACGTGCGGGCGTTCTCCGAAAGCGACATGCAGTTCCTCGAAGTGTTCTGCCGCGACCTGGCCGCCGCGCTCAACACGCTGGAACTCTTGAACACCGAGCATCACCTGGTCGCCAAGGAAAGCGTCGAGGCGATTCACCGGGCAGTGGCTTTGCCGGTGGACGACATTCTGAACGACGCCGTGAACGTGATGGAGCAGTACATCGGCCACGAGCCGGAAGTGGTCGAGCGGTTGCAGCGGATTCTGCGGCACGCCCGCGACATCAAGCAGGTGATTCACAAAGTCGGGCAGCAACTGGCCCCCGGCCAAGCGCGGCCAGCCGGGGCGCCCGAGGAAACGCCGCAGCGGCCGGCCTTGTTGGGCCGGCGGATTCTGGTGGCCGACAGCGACAACGCCGTTCGCGAGGCGGCCCACGCCTTGCTCGAAAAGTGCGGGTGTATCGTCGAGGGCGTGCGGACGGGGGCGGAACTGATCTACATGGTCCGCAACTCGGGAGCCGAGGCGGCCTACGACGTCTTCATCGCCGACATCCGCCTGGCCGACATGAGCGGCCACCAACTCTACTGCAAGCTGCAAGAACTCGGCGATCCGGTCCCGCTCATTCTGATGACCGGCTACGGCTACGATCCCGGACACACGATCGTCAAATGCCGGCAAGCGGGACTCAAGGAATATCTCTACAAGCCGTTCCGCTTGGATCAGCTCTTGGACACCGTCGAACGGGCGATTTCGGCGCCGCGGCCGGTGGCGCAGGCTTAGCAGCCTGTTGAAAAAGGGGACTGACCCTCTCAGGCACGTCGCAATCTGCGGCGAAAACGCGCTTTCCCAAGCGTCTGTCCCCTGGTATGTCCCCAGAATGCTTTAAATCTATGAA
>QEVJ01000126.1 GCA_003576845.1 Planctomycetota bacterium | reverse complement strand
GTGACGAGCATGAGACTTACCTCCAACACAAAAAAGGACCCGCCCACGAATTATTCGCAGGCGGGCACGGTCTGGGAAGTTATTTAATCCTCGGTCCTCGGCTTCAAGTTCTAGCACTTCATCCCAAACCGGCTTGAAGTCGCGGTCATTCACTTCGGCGCGATTGGATTGCGTACTGTGCGCATCCGCAATTGTTGCGGTGGGTTCTTGGTCGGTATCAGCGGCCGACGGCACTACCGTTCGTTCGACGAGGCTCGCAAGAGCGGGCGGAAGTTCCGATGAGTCAACAACCGGAGGGCTGGATTTCGGCCGCGACCGTTCAACGGTAGCGAGCGGCGGGAGATGCGGTTCCGACGAGCGACCGGTGACTGACACGGAATCGGCCGGTGGCGATAACGCTTTGCGAATCCGGTCAATCTCACCACATCGTTGGAGCCAATAGTATCCCAATGGGACGCCGATGAAGAACAGTGGGTTGAGCACTCCGGCGAGAATCGCAACGAAATCGAATGTCGCCAACGTATCCGCGTATTCCCCCGGACCCCAGTTTACGCACACGGAAGCGACAAATCCCGCCAACCCGATCACCACGGCAGTATAGCCAGCGGGTTTCATCCACTCACCCGCGGGTTGCGGTGCCCGCCACTTCACTTTCGTTTCCGAGTCTTCGTGAAACACGAGCTCGCGGCACTTGGGGCAGCGAATCTGGCCCGTCGCATCTTCGGGAACACCAACCTCGCCACGGCACTTTGGACAGCGAATCCAACGCGTCATCGTCGTACCCGCGACACGAAAGCGACTACTCAAACTCCTCGACCGGCGTGGAATGTATGCTAGTCGGTGCGAGCGGCCGCCGCAATTTGCGGGTGGATGCTGCCGGCAGAGTAATCTGACCCCAAAGGACTCTTTGCGCACGGAGGCGCGGAACGATGAGCACGAAAACAAAAACGGCGAACGGCAACGAGCACGAGTTTGCGTTCGGGCATCCCGCGGTTGCATACCGATCTGACTTCCTGATGCTTCTCGAAGCTTGGTTCGACTCGCGGGCCGGGCTGCGCGACGTGTTCATTCGGCCTTGCTTCCACGAAATCGCGGTGGCGGGTTTGGGAGTCCGGCTAAAGGACCGGCGAACCAGCGCCGAGCGCGTCGATGAATGGCGTAGTCAGCGGCGAGCGCGTGCATTGGCAATCTTCAACGCGCACGGGAAATGCGGAGTCGCCATTACGAAGTCTGGCGACTTGGCGCGACTGTGCAAGCTTGCCGTACGGATGCTCGAAACAATCGGCGTATGGCAGCGCGAAGGCGCCGCGACCGCTTTATCGATCAGGCCCAAGCCGGAATCCGGACGGTGAAACCGCATCGACGCAGCGCCACGAATCCCTTCAAACCGCTTTCCCACCTTGGCCGCGTCGACCAGTCGCGTGAATTCTTCCTGCGACAGCGCTTGCCGGTCGTGGCGCCAATCAGCCGCAACGTTGAACCGCGATAAGTGCGCCAGCGAGTCATACGGTGTTCGCCGATCCCACACCAGCCAGCGCGAGAATGTCTTCACGGCTTTGAGGTAATGGTTGCACGTCTGGGCGCTGCGACCGTCGCGACGGAGTTTGCCGAGAAAGTCCATTATGCTGCCGACGGAGATGTCCGCGATTCGCTGCCATTTGAAAGCGGCGGCGATCGTCTGCAGTTGGCTATGCGTTTCCTTGATCTGCTTGGCCGTGAGATTCTTGTTCTCCTGATGCGCCTTGAACTCGGCGACATGCACAGACAACGGCTGCTTGCGTTGTTCGTCGGTTGGGTCGACCAAGCCGGCCTTTTCTCGTTCGACGCGCTTAACGTACGTGTTGAGCATCGCGTGCGCGGCCATCTTGTCGACGGCCAGCGGGTGGCGACGCAGTCGGCCATTGGCGTCTTTGAACTGGCCCCACCATTTCTTGGATTGGGTTTTGATCTTTTCGCCCGTCGTCGGATCGGTGACGACGACGGACTTACGGTACAGGCTCGCCATGCGCATCGGCTCCAGGAGTTAGGGAAGTTTCGCGACATTCACACGTCGCCGGCATGGCACACTGAGCCTCGGCGGGCAAAAGATGGCATGAGTTGACGCGAAGAACCGTTGCCTTTCGGCAAGCCGAAATCGGTTGGCGGAATCGTGGCACGCTTTGGCCGCCGGAGAGAACGGCCAACAGTAGCGCCAGGACGCAACACGTGGCCACGTGGGCAACGTGGGTGGGAACTGGAGCGTCAGAGCCGGCGGTAGTGGCCACGGCAAACTCGCCCCCGCGCGGCGCCCGTTTGGCCGCTCCGCGCCAACCAGAAAGCGAACGAAACAACCGGCACTTTGCCGCGACCTCCCGCTTGGTCGGCCGATATTCGGGCGTGCCATTCTTGGCTCGCTTCCACCAGCCACGATCTCACCAGCGTCCTTCGGCCGTCCATAGGCGAATCTGTTCGGCCAACATCTTCTGCTCGTTCATCGCGCGGACTCCCGATGTGGTTTATTCCGGCACCGACGGTTCGACGTCGGGAGTAGCACATCAGCCAGCAGTCCGCCGACGAATCAATAGCCGATCTCTCAAAACTCGCGACCTTCGACGCGATGCCGCAGTTCAGGTTCTCCGCCAGCCGAAATCGCATCTTCATCACGCAACCCTCGCATCCCATTCGTCGCGCTGCGGACAGCCAGCCGCCACCCACGCTTCAAGATCGTGGACGCGCCACAACAGCGAGCGACCGACGCGAACCGGCGCCGGGATCAGGCCGCTCGACTGCCATGCCCGCCATGTCCGGACGGATTTGCCACAGATTTGCGCCGCGCGCGACGCCGGTACGAGCAGAGGTGCATCAAGAATCGAATCAGCCACTTTCATGTCGATCGACCGCCGTGAGGGGAGCGATGCTCGGCTGCGCAAAACTCCGAATTGACTTGGCCGCTTCGTTATCTCGTTTTTGTTCCAGGCTGCATGGAAACGCGGTTTTTTTCGGCGTTGTTTGCGCGTTGGCTGAGCCGAGCGGAACAAAATGGGGACAACGAAAACCGTAGATAGTCCGAGTTTTGCGCGGCCCAGAGCGATGCCGAGTTTCGAGCCGTCAGCCAGCTCGCGTTTACGGTATCCACAGTTGTTCGAGGTACGTTTCAGTCTGGCGTTGCCCCGCGATTGTCAGTCGCACGCGCCGACTCGCCACTCGCCGCACGAGCCCGCCGGCTTCCAATTGCGCCAACGTCCGCGACAGACAAGCCGACTCGCTCCGCGTTTGCCTGCGTCCGAGCCAATCGGCGAACCACACCCGCGCCGGTCGGCCGCGCGGCCGGGTTCGCGCAATCCAACACAGGATGCACGGCGCGTGACGCAACGGTCGGTAACGAAACGGGGGCATTTTGTTTGCGCGCCAACGTGCGCCGCTGTATGAGGTTAGCGATGATTGGCGTTCGGAATTCGGACAATCGAAAGAAACTATGGGATGGTTGGCGATTGTTCCCGCGCGTATCAGGAAAAAATTTTTGCCCGGAAGGAACCATGCGACAGCCGGAATGAGCCGTCTACCGTCGCGCACCGTCGCGACGGTTCCCATTGCGCCCTAATCTCTATCCGCGTGCGCGTGCGCGCCCGCGTACGTGCAATAACTGGGAGATATCCTGACGGTACGCGACGGTAGTTCCTGTAAGTCCTTGTGGCGTAAGGCCAAACGGCCGTTGCCGAAGCGATCTTCATCGCGACGGTTGTGCGACGGTGCGCGACGGTATGTGACGGTATCTTGGTCATGGCTGGTTCTCTTTCAGGTCGATCCCCTCGTAGAACGGCACGTCCCCTGCGCCTCGGCGTCGGGAAACGCCGGCTACGGCGGCAGCGAGGTTGCGGCCAAAGGCCTGTTTCGTGCTGACGAGTGTGCGTCCCTCGCGTTCGCACCAAGACTCCCAGGCGTCGTACAGATCGTCGACCCACACACGGCGTCCCGGCCCGACGACACATTCCTTGCGGACAAACGCCGCGACAGGCGACGAAAGGTCTTCGATTTCCTGCACCACTTCGCGAACGCTGCCTGGCATCACGAAGTGGCCACGCTCGCGGAGACGATGGCAGCCTTCGATTGCCCAATTCAGAATGCCGGTCAACTCGACGAGGAGCTTGGCCGTCAGAAGCGGGTCTTTCTTCCCGTAAAAGCTCTCGGTGAGTCGCAAGATGACGAACCGTCCGGCAAGTGCGCCGCTTGCGTCCGTGAGCCGCGGAAACTCGTTGGTGAGAAACACGAAGCGAGTGGGCAGCTTCAGCGTCACGCTCGTCATGTGCTTGCGATCCACGGTGAGTGTGTCTTCGCCGCTGATGCAGAGCAGCCGCTCGACGACGGTTTGGATGTTCTCGCCGTGGAAACGGGCATCGCTGACAATCGCCAGGCTCTTGGTGAGCAGCGGCTGCAAGCCAAACGCGCCGGCGAGGCTCGACGTCGCGGGGCCACAGACGTTCGCGGGGCCAACGAGCCGCGTCAGAACGCGGGCGATCGTTCCCTTGCCGCTGCGGCGTGGCCCGACGATCAACAGCATCTTCTGTTGTGACGTATCGCAGATCAGGCAATAGCCGAACCATTCCTGGAGCAGGTCCAGCGATTCGCCGTCGCCATCGAACAATTGGTGCAGAGACCCGAGGCACTCCATCGGTAGCGGCGATGATGGATCGGGGTCGAAGTCCAGAGCACTGGTCGAGAAGAACTGCGGCGTGGGATCGAACTGCCGCATCGTCGGCAGGTGCAGCAAACCCGACCGACAGGGGAGGATTTCGAGTGCCGGAGGCCGGTTGGCACCGTCTCGCAGCCAACTCGGAGACGTGACCGACGCCGGCAGGTGTGTGATCGCCTTGATCGTGTCGAGAGCCGCTTTGACCGTGCCGGGATTCGACTCGAAGTCGATGAGCCTGATCTCGCCCGTCCTCGGATTAACCCAGTATCGCAGCGCCTCGTGCAGCCAAGTGTGGAGTTTCTTACGAACCGCCTCGTCCTCGACCTCCCCGTAGCGGCTGTCGCGCCAGCCAGGAATGCCACGTCCGACTCGACGAAAACCCGCGCGTTGCCGGCCCAGCCCACCGGCGCGACGTTGCGCGACCGCAACACGTACTCGACGCGGTGAAGCGGCTGGTCGAGTCGGCGGGCGATCTCGCCGACGGTCAGTAACGTTGTTGGCTCGGTCATAAGCGTCGTCCCCTGCTGGCTCGCACCGGCGCTGGATCGCGGATGTCCCGCATCCGCATGTCGCATCGCTATTGGTATAGGAGAAGGACTCCGTGAACTTTCCGATGGAACAACGTGACCTTTTGCCGGGAATCACCGACCGCATGACGACCGAGCGGGCGGGGTAGTAGAATGGCGTCGTCTTGGGAATCACCAATTCGCTACGCCGATGGATGCCATGAACGGGATTGAGAACGGAAATGGGAAACGCCGGCCGATCCGTGCCGGCAAGGCCTTCATGGCGGCCATTGAGAACGACCCGGAGGCCCAGCGCGCCGTCGGCGACGTCGCGGCGAAGTTCCGCATGTACGCACAAAGTGTGAAGGCCTTAGCTCCCACGCCAGGCGACGCACTCGCCGCGCTTCGCAGTATGCTTGCGGAAACCAAAACGCCCTCGCTGGACGAACTGGCTGCACTCCGAGGCGAACAGCAACGAGCCTTTGCCGAGGTGGCCGCTGAATGGCAGCAGGCCGTCGCAGCGAAGAACGCCGAACTCGCGGCCTACGGCTTCGATCCGCCTGGGGAAGATTTGGAAGAATGGGAGGACCTCGCCCGGCTGGTCGAGAAAGATGCGGGCCCAATGACGATCGCGGATATCTACCAGTGGGCTATTGCCTGGGCCGAGCGCTAGGCGTTCCGCCTCAAGTTGGCGCAGGGAATTGCGTCGCAGCAGAGCAGCGGCCACAAACGCGAAGCAATTCTCAATCAAGAGCAGAAACACGACCAGCCGGTTGCAGCGCGGAGCGACTCGGACGTCCGCCGCGACGAGCACGATCCGCGCTTGGCGTGGTTTATGGGAAAGCGCATCTACTTGGGCGACGACACGCCGATGGGCTGCTCATCACCGGCCCGGTGACGGAGAACATGCGGCACGCGCTGCGGGCAACTTACGACGCGGTGCCGCCGCCCAAGCTGGTGATCGCCGTCGGCGCCTGCGCGATCTCCGGCGGCCCGTACATCGGTCACGGCGAAATTTACGACGGCGCCGATTCGGTAGTGCCCGTCGACCTGTACGTACCCGGTTGCCCGCCGCACCCGCTGACGATCCTCGACGGCCTGGTGCGGCTTCTGGGGCGAGTTTGATTGCTCACATCCCGGTTTGGTCTCCGCTGACAGTTGGATTTGGGCCGGGGTCTTATAGCTTCACGACACTGTCCACCTTTCCGGATTTGCCGACGCCAAGAGTTCAGGTAACTCGGCGACGCGGTGATGCAGCAATTCCCTACGATCACCGAGGTCGGCGACCACACGTCGCGCCAATGCGCCTTCCGGTTCGTCGCAAAGTTTGTCCGCCGCATTGCGAATTACCTGCGTCACGCGCTCCAAAGTGATGAATCTGCGTAGGAAACCGACGTTCGCTTCCGACCAGCCACGATCGAGAAAGTGCGAGTCGTTTTCCCAAAGAAGAACACAGCCGACGTTCCTGCCTTCGATCCAAACATCAAACAGCGGGTTCTCGCCGTCGAAGTACATCAGCGCCGAGCAGTATTGTAGCGCCGCGACAGCGTGCCCGGGCGATTCGAGTTCCCACCACGACTGAAAAATGCTCGGCACGGCGTGAGAGACAAGCCCAAGTGAACTCAATCGCGCCATCGACGCATACGCCGTCGGTTGCTTTCCATCGCTGACGAACCCCCGTTCCCGATTAAGTCGGTACAGCATGCTGTCCCGGAACGCGCTTTCGACTTGTTCCCGCTGCTTCGGCGAGAGCATCTTCTCCAGAACGTTGCCGTGAACGACGCCATAGTGAAACTCAGAGTCGCCGTGCGAACACGCCTCGTTGTCCAGCAGGGTGCGGTGCCAATCCATGAGGCAGGCCGGAAAGAGATACGCGAACAAGTCCGGCTGCAAATCGACATAGGCGAGGTCGTGGTGGTAATACCATAGATCGCCAAAGTCGATTTTGTCGTACGCGGTTCGAGCAAGCTGATGCAGTTCGGCGTCGAAGTAATCGAACTGTCTTTCCGTCACATCAAAGACTGGTTTCGGATAGCCGAAAATGGCCCGCAAGCGTTCCCACGTGATTGGATCGGTTTTCATGCCCGCGTACTCCCGCCCTCAACCGTATAAGCAGGTCGTTTGGCGCGTTACGACACGTCGACCGCTCCGGAAGGTTCGCTCTCTTTTCCGCCGATTCGAACTGGCCAACCAACCACGTGGCCTGCGACGCCGTTCGTCAGACTTCATTTTGCCTTTCGCATTTCTTTAAGCATTTCAACCGCTGCCTCCGCCATCCGTTCTCCCGTACCGATTTCGGCGTAGGAATGAAAACCCATCCAGGTTTGATAGCCGCCGAGTTGGTGGGCCTCTTTGTCGGGCAGGTAGCCGACCCAGTCGTTGGCTAGCTCGACGATGGCCGTGTGCTTGAACGGCGAGCGGCGTTTGATGTCGAGGCCGAGGGCCGTAAAGTATTCGGCCGGCACGCCGACCAGGGCGACGTCGCCGATCTGCACGACTTGGATCGTCGTCTCGCGCTCTTGGCCTTGCTGGGCTTTTAGCTCGCGGCGCATGTTGCGGAACACGCTTACGATCGCTTCTTCGCCCGCGGGAGCGTACTTGCGGACGTAGCCTACGACTTTGTCGTCTTCGGCCGCTTCGTCGAATGCGCGGACGCGGAACTTGAACGGCCGCTTGACGGAGAGGAGTTGGTCGACCGGTTGCGGCTTGGCCTCGACGAGCGCGTCGGTAACGGCGGCTTTCATGCGAGTGATCGCCTGATCCATGCTGACGTCGCCCAAGTTGTGCGTCGAGCCGGACGCGCCTTCGAGGAAGCCGACTACGCCGCCGAGTTCGGATTCGAGTTCCTGCGCGGCGAGACCATAAAAACTCGGCGAGCGTTTGCCGGGCGAGCGCGTGCCGATCGTGTGCGTCGAGTGGTTGTAGAGCAACGCGCGAAGCTTTTCGTCGCGGCCGCGGAACGCCATTACGGGCAGGGCCGGATCGAATGGCCCGGTGGGCTTCACCGCGTCGTCCTTGGGGCCGATCCAGTAGACCTTGCCATCCTTCATCAACAGGCGGCTATTGCGGCCGACGGTTTTTTCTTCGCCCAAGTAAAACGCGAACGTCGCCTCGCCGCCGTCGAGGTTGGCGTTAGCTTTTTCGACCGCGGCGACGATGCCGGCTTCGAGATGCTTGCAAAACTTTTCGACGCGCTCGTAGCCGTGGATATTCGTCGTGCTTGGCGCGTGGTGCGTGTGCGTGGCATTGACGATCACGTGCGCGGGCGGGATGCCGGTGGTCTTTTCGATCGCGGCGAGGGCCGGATCGACGATTTCGCGCGGGACGAACAGCACGTCGCAAGCGACGATGGCGATCTTCGCGACGTTCGGTTTCTCGACGACGACCGCGACGACGCGGAGTTCGCCTTCCTGGCCTTTGGAGAGGGCGAGGCCAATGCCGCCGGCGATGGGCATGGAGTCGTCGGCTTCGAGGTTGACGGCGGCCGCGCCGACGCGAATGTCGGGGGCCGGTTTCTCGTCGGCCGCATTTGCGAGCGATGCGATTGCCGAGAATGCCAACGTGGCAACACTCGGCCAACCAAAGCACCATCGCCGCACGAAGAAAATGCCCGCCGCCATCGTCGACTCCGCGCCGTCGCAGGGTTCGCCGCCAATCGGATTACGGCCGGCATTATAATGCGCGCGGGACGGCGGTGGCAAACGCCGCACAAAGGACACGCGGTCGGTCCGGGGCGGAAAAAAATACTCCCGTCCCCTTTTTTAAATCGTGCTGAGCTTCGAGAAGTTGATCGAAATGCTCTGCATCGGAATAACGCCATAGATGCCGCGCGTGAAGATGAGCTCGATCCACTCGTCGGCTTCGAGGATCTTTTGCTTGGGCACGACGACGATGTCGGAGTCGTTGACCCAGATTTCTCCGGCGGGGCACGGTTTGCGGCCGTAGAGCGCGTCCCACAGGTCGAGCTTCGTCGCCAGGAGCCGCCAATCGTCGCCGCGGCGGAACACGACCACCTGCCGCAGGTTGCCGCCGACTTGCCAGCTACCCGCCATGGCGATCGCCTGCATGACCGTCGTCGGGCCCTCTAGCCGGTAGCGGCCGGGAAGGTTGACCTGGCCGAGCACGTACACGAATCGCGGGGCGCGTTCGAGCAACGCCGGCGTGACTTCGATGCCCTCAATGCCGGCAACCTTCACGTAGCGCTCGCCGATTTCGCGTTTGAGTTCGTCGAGCGATAACCCTTGCGCCGGGACCGACGAACCGATAGCGGGCAGGGCGATCGTGCCGTCGGGCGTGACGCGGGCGGTGATCGTCTGGCCGCCCGCCGTGCCATAACGGCTGTCGACCACGCTCCGCAGGTCTTCGAGCTTTGTATTGATCCGCAGCGGCGTCACCGTGATCGCCGGGACTTTGACGAATTCCTTGTACGCCTCTTCCAGCTCATCTCGCAACCGTGGCGCCGTGCGGCGTGTGGCTTGAACGCGGCCCAACAGCGGCATGGTGATCGTGCCGTCGGGTTGAACGACGACTTCGCGGCTGAGCTTTTCGTCCGTGAACGATTCGACTTTGAGCGTGTCGCCGACGTTGAGTTCGTAGGGCGTGGCCGTCTCGTCCCGCGTCAGGCGATAGCGGAATTCGAGCAGATCGTCGACGCGGAGCCGGTACTGCGGCACGTGGGCGGTCCGTTCGTGGCCGACGTATTCGCCTTGGGCAAACGCCTGCCACGGAATCACCCGCGCCGCGCGCCAGTCGCCGTCGTTGCAGCAGGCGCCGCAGGAGCAATCGACGGCGTGCACGGGACACGGCGCCGTTGGCCCCAATGCCTGGCACGGTTCAACCGCCTCGTCGACGAGCGCGAGCGGGCGGTAATCGGCAGCCGTGCGACGGTTTGCCGACCGCATGGAGTCAGCATTGTTCGCCGCCGGTTGTGCGTCGGTAACAACGCTCTCGCACCCGGCGCCGGCAGGTTGTTGCAACCCGCGATGCAATGTCGCGCCCACAACGACCGCGACCAGAACCACCGCCGCCCCGAGTGTCAACCTGTATCGTGTCATCCTTGGCACGTCCTTACGTTGTGCTGTTTCGCGCTACGAAGCCTGGAAACTTCTTCGGCCGTCGCGAACGCCTGTCAGGCCAGCGCGGACCAACTCCGTCGAGAATGGAAAGGAATTTGGCCGCTTGGCCTGACCTACCCGGTCTTAAAACTTCAAGCTCCGTCGAAACGTTCTTCCCTGAATCCCGACCCCTGAATGCTGCCCCCGATCTCACCACAGCGGCCAGCGGAATCCGCTCTTCTTGTCGGAAGTTTGCGGAACCGCCGACGCCGGGTTTGCGGCGGCTGCGGCGTTCGGCGCCGCGGTGGATTGCCCGCGCTGCAAGTCGGCTTGCGGTTGCGTCGATTGGGCGAACGCCGCGGGATCGAGCCACACGACGGGTTGCTGCGGTATCGCGACGGCGTTGCCGACGGGCGTTGCCGCTTTCGCATAGTTCTGTGCGGCAGCCCGCGCGTTCGCTGCAAGTGTGGTTTCGCCCAGACGATCGTGTACGGCTGCCAGATTGCGCCAGACGGCGGGCTGCGGCGAGATCGACACGCTGTGCGCGAGCGCGGCGCGAGCGGCATCGTAGCGCCCGCATTGGGCCATGAGCACGCCGAGTTCGTTGGCCGCCATGAAATTGCGGTCGTCGACGAGCAGCGCGGCTTGATGTAGGGCGATGGCCTTTGGGCCGTCGGCGATTGTTCCCGTGCGGCTCGATTGCAGCGTGGTCTGGACCTTGCCCATGCCGTAGAGCGCTTGCGACGCGGCCGGTTCGTGCTCGACGGCGGCGGCGAGTTGTTCCTGGGCGAACGTGTAGTACCGCTGAAGCGCGACGATCGGCGTGAGGTCGCCTGGCGGCGCGTCTTTGAGCACCGGCGTGCGATGCTTGACGACGACGGTCGCGACGTCGACGGGCGCAGTGGCGGCGCGGGCAGGGGCGAGGAAGTCTTCGGACTCGTCGAGGGCCGTCAAGCCGGCGGCCAGCGCTTGGACGTGGCGCGTAGTGTTCTCTTGCGCATCGAGCGCCTGGGCCACGACGCGGAGCGCGGCGGCGAACTCGGCTTGGGCCGAGTAAAGCGCTCCGCGATGGGCCAGCGCGAAACCGGCGCGAACGCCTTCGGCCGCGCGGTCGTTGATGAGCTGCATTTCGCGGTGACGCGGCGGACGGGCCGCAACGACCGTCGATTCGCTCGGATACGGTTGCGCCTCGATCGGCGGGAGCACGATGGGCTCGCTTTGCTCGACGATCTGCGGCGCGACGTAGGTCGGCCGCTCCACAGGACGTGCCTCGTCGGCCAACACGTCGCTCGGACGCAGTGTTCGCGCCGAATCATCCGGCACGATGGCGGGCGCGGTCGCTCGATTCGCAGCCTGCTCGTCGGTCGCCTGAGGCGGAATGTGTTCGACCGGTGGCAGACGTTGGAAGGCGCCGCGGGGCGGCGCGGTCTCTTGTGGCGACGAGTTCTCCGCGGGCGCCAGCGCAGACGGTGCATCGAGCGGCGGCGATTCAGCGTCGGGAGGCTGCAAGGAAGCGTCGTCGGAGACTACGGGTTCGTTCGACTCTGAGCCGAGCGTGTAGCGGCTATCGACGTCGTATCGAGCGTCGGCGGTCGCGTCGTCCTGAGTTGGCGGCGACGGAAGCCGCTGGAACTCGCCCGACGCGGACGGCGGCCGCACCACGATCGGTTCCTTTCGCGACAGGCCGCTTTCCGCTTGAGAATTGTGGTTCGCGCCACTCGCGGGCAGAAGCGCCGGCATGGGCGGATCGTCGAACGGATACCAGACCGGCACGACGGCGGCGTCGAGCGTGTGCCGCGGAGCGAGCAACGGCGATTGCGAAGCCGAGCCGGTTGCCTGCGATCCGTCGGCGATCGTCGTGCTGGCCACGGGCACATCCGATGCGGCGCCGCTGCAGCCGGACAGGAACGCCAGACCGGCCACGGTCCACAGTCGGGCGCGTCGTGCGCGGGATTGACGACTCATCGTACCATCCATGATTCAAGTCGCGGCCAACGTCGAAGATTCGCGGCGAACCGTGCGCGCTCCGCGCCACGGGCAGTGTCGTTGTACCGATTCGTCCGCGCAGCGCGGGCGGAATAAGCAAAACAGGGCCGCTCACCGGCGACGTGCAATCGCGTGCCAGCAGAAGCGACAAACGCCGCAACTATGGAACGGCAAAACCGTTAGCGGCGATGCGACGCGCGGTTGCCCGCAGAGTTTGCCCGGCCGGCAGCGTTTGCCGCGGCGGTGGTCTGTCTATCGCCGGCGAAAGACGTGTTTCGCGTCGGCAAGTGCGCGGCCGAGCAGGTTGATCTCGTCGAGCGTGTTATAGAAGTAAAAGCTTGCCCGAGCGGTCGCCGTAATGCCCAGGCGTTTGTGCAGGGGCATGGTGCAGTGGTGCCCGGCGCGGACGGCGATGCCCTGGCGGTCGAGCAGTTGGGCGACGTCGTGGGCGTGAACCCCTTCGACCGTGAAGCTGACGATGCCGGCTTTTTTCTCGAGCGCCGGACCGACGATCCGCACGCCGCCGACTTCGGCCAGAACGGTGTGGGCCCGGCGGGTAAGTACGTCTTCGTAGGCGTGAATGTTGGCGAGGCCAACCGCGTTGATGTAGTCGATCGCCGCGCCTAAGCCGATGGCAGGCACGATCGGCGGCGTACCGGCTTCGAACTTGGCGGGAAGATCGGCCGGCTCGAACGAGTCGACCTTGACCCGGCGGATCATGCTCCCTCCGCCCAAAAACGGCGGCATCGCATCGAGCAATTCGCGCCGGCCCCAAAGCACGCCGACGCCGCTGGGGGCAAGCATCTTGTGGCCGCTAAAGGCGACGAAATCGGCGTTCCACCGCTGCACGTCCGTCGGCATGTGGGCGGCACTTTGGGCCGCGTCCACGAGCACGAGCGCGCCGGCCGAATGCGCGCGGCGGACGATTTCCTCGACTGGGTTGATCGTGCCTAAGACGTTCGAGACAGAGGCGAGTGCCACAAGCCGCGTGCGCGGACTAAGGAGCTTGTCGAACTCGTCGAGGATCAGCTCGCCATCGTCGGTGATCGGAATGTGCCTGAGCGTGCAGCCGGTGCGGGCGGCGAGTTGTTGCCACGGCACCAGGTTCGAGTGGTGCTCCATGACCGTCAGGACGATCTCGTCGCCGGCCCGCACGTTCGCGTCGCCCCAACTGCGGGCGACGAGGTTGATGCTCTCCGTCGTGCCGTGCGTGAAGATCACTTCCTCGCGAGCCGGCGCATTGATGAAAGCCCGGACGCCTTCGCGGGCTTCCTCGAACAGGTCGGTGCTCTGATCGCTGAGCCAATGGATCCCGCGGTGGACATTGGCGTAGCGGCGCTCGTAGGTGTCGACGATCGTCTGGATGACCTGCCGCGGGCGCTGCGTGGTGGCCGCGTTGTCGAGATAGACGAGCGGAACGTTGTCGTGGATCGTGGTCGCGAGGATCGGAAAGTCCGCGCGGAGCGTCTGTGGATCGAGCGGTAATGTGGCGAGTGCGTTCATGGTTTCTTTACCTCGCCGGTTGTCGCGTCGCCCGCTGTCGCGTTGCCCTTCCCGTCGGCGGTCCGCGGGCCACCGCCGTCGACGGGCGAAAAAATCGCCGACTGCAGGACCTTCCAGGACAGCAGGCAGCACTTTTGCCGGTTCGGCGTAAGCCGGGCTCCGAAGAGCTTGAGCATTTCTTCGGCCGAGAATTGCTTAACGAAGCCGACGTCCTTGCCTTCGATGTGCTCGACAAGCATCGACGCGGCGGCCTGGCTGATGCAGCAGCCGTCGCCGTTGAAGTACGCCTCGCGAATCCGGCCGCCCGGCTCGACGTCGAGTTCGATCCGCACCTCATCGCCGCAGAGCGGATTGTCGTCTTCGTGAGCGTGCGTCGGATGCGCGCAGTGCCCCCGGTGATAGGGGTCCTCGTAATGATCGAGGATGTGCTCCTGGTAGATTTCTTCTTCGTCGGCGGGCATCGGGCTGGAGACGTTTCGACGTTGCGACGCAGCGAGCATCGCACAACGGCGGCGACGCTTAGAACAACTAAGTTTACGCCGGACACCTCGACGGAACAACCGAACCCGCGCTATGACGGCAGTCGCCCCGTTCCAACGGCATGTCCTGACCGAGTTTTCGCCGTAACGCTCGGAAGGCGGCGCTATCCCCCAGGGCGGGACGCCGGTTTGCGCGTTCGCCGAGTCAGCCAGAGAATAACGAGCACCGGAACGGCGACGCGATACAAGCTGGGTTGGCGCAGGGCCGTCAGGAGAAGCACGCCACAGGTCAGTCCCAAAAGGATCATCCATGGCGGATACCTCCGCAGCGACGGTTCGGCCAACCAAAGCGCAGAAAGCAGAATGGACATCCGCACGAACGCGCCGTGCAAACTCGCGAGCGTGCCGTCTTGCTCTTGCGGTGGCCAGATCCACATCGCCAGCGCGCCGAGCGAGAGCAATACCGCGAGCACCGCAACGGTCGGTCGATGCATGAGAGGCCTTCGAGAGAGCCCCGCCGCCCATCGCGGGTGCGGTTCGGCGTTGCGGGGAAGTTCGCCGAATTCTACGCGGGCGGTTGGAACGCTGTAAGCTCGGGACGGTTTTGCGGCAGAGCGATGCGCCGGGCATTGCTCGCGTTGGGTGCAAAAAAACAGGCAGGCAAGCTCGACTGAACTTGCCCGCCGTAGTTACAAAGCGCCGGCCGAGACACCACTCCCCAGTGAAGCCCGGCGCGGCGCTTTGTGGCGCGGTTTGCGCGTGAACGTAGGTGCAACGGGCAACGGAACGCGAATGCTGCCGCGACCTCCGCCGTCGCCGCCCCGAATTCGCCGCTTCTAAGCCTGGCGATTCCGCAACGAGCTTGCGGGAGTGGCCGGCGGCGTCGCGGGTGCGGCTTCGGGCGCGGGCGGCGGCGGGGTCGGTTCCGTCGCGGGCGCCGACTCGATCGCGGCGCCATTCCCATCGCACGTGTCACAGCCGTTCGCGGAACACTTGCGGCCAAAGTGCCGATGACCGCAACCGCCCCCGTTGCAGTGCCGATTCGCGGCGCGGGCCGCCTTCTCTTCGCAATAGCCGTCCCACGCGCCGGCGCAGCACGGGCAATCTCCCCAATGCGGCAAGGCCGCGCCGTGCTGACTGAGATTGCCATAGCCGTAACCGTAGGCGGCATAACCGTAGCCATATCCGCCGTAACCGGAGTTCGCGTAACCGGCATAGCCCCAATCCGCAGCGGCCGGGGAAGCCGCGCCCAAAACCACCGCTCCAACCATCAGCAAACCGCGCATCACATGTCTCCTTCGCAATCGATGAACTTGTGGTCCGTCTCGCCGCAACAAATCCGCAGCCTGACTTTGGCCGCGTCGCCGAGACGTTGACTAAAAGAAACATGGGCCGCAAACCACGCAACGCAAACGCCACACGTTGATTTTTCGCAACCCGAAAGGTCGCACACGGCGCGAGATTGCAGGTTGTGACGGTTCTGCGGCCCTGGTTCTCATTCCGCCGCTCGCAACGGAAAGCATCCGATCGGCAGATCCTCAAGCGCGACCGGGTCGCCTTCCTCGTCGCCGGCCAGGTCCGTGATACCGCGGACATAGACGCTCTTACGCGTGATCGCGGAATTCAGCCCTGCCGCCGCGCTCTCCGGGAACGGGTCGACGTCGGCATCGCCGGGCGACGGGTTCGCCGACCAGCCGATAAGATAGTCTTGCCAGACCATTTCATCGCTCGGCGGAAAGCTGCCGCCGAGCACATCGTAAGTCGTGCCGTCCCAGCGTTGCTTCGGTTTTTGCGGATTCGCGGCGGTATTAACGACAAAGATGATCCCGTTCGACCAGACGTTGACGCGATCCGCCGGAAAGTAGAGGTCCGAAGGTTCATCCATCCACGAAATCCAGTAACCCAACGGAGATGTTTCAGTATGCTGGTGTGACTTCTCCACATTGTTGTAAGCCAGCACGCCGGAATGGCCGCCTTGGAACCGCGGTACGCCGATCGTTTCACTGGTCGTATAGCCTGCGTCTGCGAACGAGTTGTTCGCGACGATCTTGAACGCATTTGCGTCGTCGGTGTCGTAGCCGCTGCCGGGTCCTTGAATGCCGATCTTGAACGCATTGTGCAGAATGCCGTCGCCGTAGTTCGCGAAAATCCATTGAGGTCCGGCGCTGATCGGCGATAGCGTTACCGCCCACGCGCCGTGATCCATGCGGTTTGACCATACGGCCGCATTGACGGCCTTGAAGTGGTTCGTTTCGCTTAGATTGACGGCCATCTGAAGGTGTCTGTCGAACGTGCTACCGTAAACGTCCAAATGTTTGCAATATGGCTTAGACGCGGAATCGGCAACGCTCACGCCGTGAAAACCGCGAACCGTAGAATCGCGGAATACGACAAGAGCTTCGGTCGTCAATGCTACGCCCGGTCGGTCCCACAAGGATGACTTCGTGATGCCGTATCCGTAATCGACGTCGTATGGATCGCCCTCCGTATACGCGACGCGCTCGTACAGGGTCTCGTAGGGACCCTTGCGTTCGATGTCCACGCCGTCGAGCAGGACGCGGCCAATGCCGTTTCCGGTGCCGTCATCGACGGCGATATTGCAGTTCTGGAAGTCGCAATCGCGCACGATAATCCAGTCGCTGTCTTGATTGCCCGCGGACGACAACGTGTTGATGACCAGTCCTGCGCCATTCGCGATGGCGACAGTTGTTGGGAGGTCTTCCGCCGACTGTCCCTGAGACATGCCGAACAGCAATCCATCGAGCACGACGTATTCGCACGCCGTCAGAACCAAGGGCATCGGATAACCTCCGACGAATTTTTCCGTTCGGAGGCTCATTGCCGTCCGTCGTGCGAACGTAGAGTTTATTGTTTGCCCCACTCCCGGCATTGTCGTAATCGAGAAACCACGATGCGTGTCCGTCGACATTGCCTTGCTTGATCCCGGGATCGGAGGCGCTGGCGTTGTCGGGATACTGGTGCGGCTGAATTTCGTACCCCGTGTGCTCATCGCGGACAACGCCGATCATCTTGTTGCCCACGTTCATCGACCACGTGTTCGGATACGTGGCGGTCTCGTCCGTCCACGATCCGTCGAGCGCCAGCGGCGCTTGGATGCGGGCGGTTTCTCCGGCGGGTGCGTACGGAATCACGCGAATCCAGTTCGTCGGCGTGCCCTTTGCAGCAAGCAACCGCCGCTGCCCCGTCGTCGAAGCCCCCGAGAAGTCCCCGTTCATAATCACGATCGTATCGCCGGCCTGCCAGGAGCGCGAATTCAGCCATTTGAACGGTGTGGTTGGCGATAGCCCGTTTCCTGACGAACCGACGGTAGGATCGACGTACCATACTGATTCGTTCGATTGTGGTGTTGCGCTACTCAAGGTCGTCTGCACGAAGTAATGTACATACTGCTTGACGACTTCCTGTGTCGTTGTGTCGCGGAGGGGATAGTGCATCATTCATTCTGTAAATCGCCGCCGCTAGCATTGCTGTCGGCGGCGGCGTGAAATTGGTCTTGGAGAAGGCGGGCCAGGCGCGGTTTGT
>QEVJ01000125.1 GCA_003576845.1 Planctomycetota bacterium | reverse complement strand
CCCACTGAAAACAATCACCAACGCCATCCGCGAATACCTAACCACCGGCAAACTCCCCGGCTTGCCGCCGTGAGTGCTTCAGACGGCTAAACTGTTACGTCCGGTTAACAAACCCAGCTCACCGCGCGTACATATACCCCAAGATCGCATTGAACCCCGGGCCGTCCACGCCGCTGCCGAGAACGCGGTACGCTCGATCCGTGATGTTCTCCAGGCCCAGGCTGACCGTGTGCTGGTCGCACGCGCCGAACGTCTGCCCGAGGCTCACGTTGAGCGTCGTATAGCCCGGCGTGCCGCCGAGCGGAAACCGCGCGTCCGTGTTGTTCTGTACGGCATAACGATCCTGGTGCCGCACCATCCAGGCATACACGTCGATCCAACTCCGCCGGCAAGCGTCGCGCCACCGCAAACCGGCGATCGCCTGCGTCGGCGGAATGCGGCTCAGCGCCTCGTCGCGTTCCAAATCGCGCCCGAACGTGTACCAGAAGTTGCCGTACGCGCTCCAGTTGTTCCACAGCCGGTACTCGCCGGCGATCTCCGTCCCGTTGATCTGCGAGTCGAAGTTGTCGCGAACGAAATTCCCGCTGCCGGGCACGAGCACGCCGTTGGGGCCAACGACGTTCGGCACGGGATTGCCGTTCGCGTCGACCGCCTGTCGCAAGATCGCGTCCTGCAAGTCGTTCCAAAAGTAGAACGCCTGGAGCCGGAGCCGTGAATCGTCGTACTTCGCGCCGACTTCGTAGGTGTACGCGTGCTCGGCCTCGACGTCGAGACTCGGCAAGTCCTGCGCGTTTTGCAGCACGGGATTGTCCGCCGTCAGGTCGTCGAGATTCGGCGCGCGATAGCCTTCCGAGACGCTGCCGACGAGGTGCACGACCGGCGTCAACTCGTATGTCAGCCCGACGCTCCCGACCCAATCCTGATACGTCCGCGTAAATGGAATTCGCGTGCCGCTCACCGCGTTGAGCGTGCCGTCGGCGTTTGCGTTTTCATACCGCACGCCGGCCGAGGCCAGCAAGCGCTCCGTCAGCCAAACCTCCCAGTTGAAGAAGCCGCCGAAGCGGTCGTAGGTCGCGTCGTCGGGGAACTGCGGGTTGTCGCGCGTAATCGCGCCGGTCTGCGAATTCAGGCGATTGCGAAAGGCATCCACGTCATCGTAATAGTAATCGACGCCGTACGTGAACTTACCGTAAACGTCCAGATCGCGCACCAGCGACAGCGTATAGCCGATCGTGTCGGCGTCGAACTCGGCCAGGTCCGTGCGCGTCGCCGAGCGAAACTCGGAGTAAGCCTCTTTGTTGCGGCCGTAAGACACCGTGCTGCTGTAGGCGTCGAAAAACGAGTTGTAAGCGACGCCTTGCAGCCGCAAGTACACCAGATCGCGCTGCTGGGGATCAAAAAACGTCGGCCGCGGCGTGCCGGCCGGCGGTCCGAACACGAATGGCGCGAACCGGTCGCTCCGCGGCACGTCCTCCTGCTCGAAATGTTGCAGCGCGACCGTCACCATCGCGTCGTCGGACAGGAGGTAGTCGTATTTCACGTCGCCGGCGTACTGCGAATAGTTCGTAAATGGCTGGCGGCCCAGATCGCCGCCGCGGTCGAGGTCGTGGACGTTCAGATAACTGCCGCCGCCGAAGAACCCGCCGCCCCCATGCCACGATTCGAGGCTCATCCGCGTGTACGAGCCGCTGTCGGCCGTGCTGTAGACCTCCCGAAACTCGCCCCCGCCGTAGTTGCCCGCATTGGGCGAGGCGCTCCGCGTCACGACGTTGATGACGCCACCGATCGCGTCCGCGCCCCACATCGTCGATTGGGCCCCGCGCAAGACCTCGATCCGCTCGACCTGGCCGGGGTCGATGAGATTGAAATACTGATTCGGCCCCGCGCGGAAGATCGAATTGTTCACCCGCACGCCGTCGACGAGGATCAGCACTTGCTGACCGGTCAGGCCGCGCAAGAACGGCGACGCTTGTCCCCGCGCGGTCGCCTGCATCAACACGCCGACTTCGTTCTGCAACGCCCGGAACATGTCCGTGGGCTGTTTTTCGTCGAGCGCCTGGCGATCGACGACCGACGCATGGAACGGCAAGTCGAATACCGACTGGCTGCCGCGCGTGACGCTGTCGAGATTGCCGAACGCCCCGCCGAGTTCCGTGCCGAACGTCTGATCGGTCAAACCAGGAAACGGTCCGGCATCTTGCGGCGGCGGTTCGTCGGCGCTCGGCGCTTCCTCCGGCGCCGGCGTGACGATGTCCGGCGGCAGGACCGGCGGTTCCGGCTGCTGTGCCCATGCTCCCGTCGAGATCAACAATCCTGCACAACTGCTCGCAATCCAACGCATGCGGTGCCGTGTCATCGGCCAGTGCTCCTAGATCGTGGTCCCGTGGCGCGGCGGCATGGCATGGGGCTAGCCGCGCGCGGCAGGACCGACCGAGCGGACAGACGGTCTCATCGGGCCTTCCTGGACGTTCGCGTGAATCGCGTCGCGGCCGGACGCAGAGTTTGCGCAAACTCTGCCGCATGGCGCGGTGATTCCGTGGCCAAGCCCGGCGACGATTTCGCCAGCGGAGCGTTTCTCCGCCACCTCGCACGCCCCTGGTCGTTACCCACCCGATGCCGAACGCGATTGGCCGCTTCGAGTTACGCCGAAACTTCCACATCGCGGCCCCAAACGGAACGTGGCTTGCTAGCACAGGCCGATTTCCCGCGGACATCGCGCGAACGGCGCGGCTCGGTGAACGTTCCCCCCCCAGCCAGATTCAGTGCCCGTGAGCGAAGACCGCCCCAAACCGCAGTGTCGCGAACCGGCCGCCTCGTCGCAGGCCGATCGAATCGTCTACCGCGCCGACGAGTTGCTACAGGGACGGCGGGAAGTGTGGATCGAGCACGCCGGGGAGATGTACCGCCTCAGGATCACGGCAGCCGGCAACCTCTATCTGACGAAATAACCGCGTTCGCGACCGGCGGCCGGCCGGAGCCATCATCCCGGAACTTGCTCCGCGACGATTCGCTTCCCGCCGCTCGGCCGAAAACGATTTGCGGCTGCCCCCGGGAGCGGGTATTGTGAAGGGCGTTCCAGGTCGAGCGTTTCGTTCTCGACGCCCAGGCAGAAGCGATCATGACCACCGCCACGCGCGACCAGCGGCGACAAGCAGCCGCCGAAGCCTTCGACACCTACGAAAACCGTCGCGACGGCGCGAACGTCGTCGCGCGGCTCGACGACGGCTTCACCCTGCTCGCCAAGCTCTTCTACAACCGCATCCACGGCGAAGTCGAGCAGCATCTGGGCATCGACTCGTTTTACGATCCGCTGTCGCAGGCGAAGGCCGAGTTTCGCACCAAAGCCGAAATCCTGACCTACGTCGCCTGCGAAGCGGCCTTGTTCGCCGAAGAACGCACCTACGTGCGGCCCGGCGCGCATTGGTGCGAACATTGGTTGGCCAACTTGCTCGTCGAAGAGGAAAACCTCGTCGGCGGCTCGGCGAAACGGCTGGCCGGCTATCGCGAAAAAACGCCCGACGACCGCCGCCGGGCCTTTTCGCTGGTCCTCGAACGAGCGTTCCCCGAAGCCACCCGGGCCCCGCTCGTGATTTACCGTCTCTTTCCGCTGGCGATTCGGTTGGCCACGGCCCAGGCATTCGGCCGCGACGACCACGCCCAGGCCCAACGCGATCGGCAACTGGTGCTCCTGCCGAGCATCTTGGACTGTCACACGTGCCACGGGGCGTTGTTGCCCGTCGGCGAATCGTGTGCGGCCTGCGGCAATCCGTTCTGGACCTACGAGTTGCTGACCACCGAGTGGTAAGACCGGCGGCCAGCCCCTGCGCGGGGTGCCACGACTGGCTTGTCCAGCAGTGCGATTCGCTTGGCGACGTCGACTGGCAACGTTTACTGCTGGTAAAGCCGGCAGTGGCGTCCGGAACCCTGATCTTCTCGTGCCGCGCGCGAACAAGAGCGGGGGCGCCGTCCGTATATCAAGCACCGGTTTCGCGAGCGGCCTTCCGGTCCATGCGTGTAGCGATTCTAACGACGCTATGGACTGCACGGGCCGACGGGACTGTTTCGCCGGGCGGTGCGGATCCCTTTTGCTTGAGCCGGCCGGACGCCCGGTTATGATGAAACGATAAGCAGCCTGCTCTTCAACGTTGGCGTCCTCGGTATTTGCAAAATGCGTCGAACGACTTTCTTTGGCTTGGCGGCCCTGGTCGCCGTGGCGGCTGCGGGCGCCGGAATCTGGGCGTTTAGCGCGCCTCCCGAACGGCCGCTCGCGCCACGCGAAGCCGCCGAGAAGCTGCTCTCCGACTGCCAGTGGTCGGCGGCCTCCGAGGCGTGCACCGCCTTGCTCGCCAAAACGCCCAACGACGGCGAACTGTGGTTCTGGCGGGGACGTGCTCGGCTGGCCCTCGGCGAATTTGCCGCCGCCGTCGGCGACCTGACGGAAGCCATCACCCGGCTGCCGCAAGACGCCGAACCGCGCTATTTCCGCGCGATGGCCCACGCGCGGCTGGACCAGATCGAGTTGGCCGACGCCGATTTCGCCGAGGCCCGTCGGCTCGACCCGAACCAGGACAAGCATCGCCTGGCCGTGCGCGACGAAGAAGCCGCCCGTGAGCTTCAGGCGGCCGTGCGCGACGCGACGCGATCGGCGGACGAACGCTCGGCCCGCCGCCTGAGCGCTCAAATGAGCCGGGCGGAGGCGCAAACCGCCGCGATGCGCGACGCCGGCACGACACCGTTACCCGAGGAGAACCGCACGGCGATAACGAATCAATCGGCCGTGAAAGGCGCCGAACCAAGCATTGCCGATCACCAGTCGCGCGCCCTGAACCTCGACTCCGCGTTCGACAAACTCACGCAAGCCAGCGTTTCCCCGAGCCGCTCGGGTCCGTCCGCGTCTCTTCCCACCACGCCGGACGAGCTAACCCTCTCGCCGACCGCCTCCGCCGCAACGCCTTCCGCAGTCATGTCGACGATTGGCGATCCGGACGCACTCCCAGCCAATCGGCTCTCGGGAAACCTGGGATCATCGCAGGCCGACGCACCGGCGGGCACCCAGTCGCTCAATTCGCCCGGCGAATCCCCCGACACGCCGCCTGAATCGCCCCGAGTCCCCGTGCCGCTCGAAAACGATCCTCCGCTCTCGGCATGGGAGCAGTTCCAGCGTCGGCGGGCCGTTTTGACTAGCGTCGGTCCGTCGACTTCCACGCCACCCGAACGCAGCCAGACGCCATTCTCCATCGGTGCCGCAAACCGCGAGCAACCGAACGACTCGGATGCCGACGAAGTCCCTTCGCCGACGAGTAAGTATCCGGTGAAATCCTGGACGGCGCCGGGAGAATCGGCGCTCGCCCAAGTCGCTCCCAGCGGGCCGCTCGCCGCCCGCACGCTCTCCGGCTTGCCGTTGTCCACCGCGCTTCCGTCGCCCTTCGGCCCGCGCGGACCGGAAAACGCCCTCTCGACCGCGATCGCTCCGCTCCCCGCTCCCGTGCCCCAGACGAGCGCGGCCGTGGCGGCGAATCCGCCCGGTGTCCTGTCGATGGCGATGCACGAGCTCTTCGCGCCCCAGGCCGGCGCCGCGCCGTCGAACGCCCGTCCGCCGCTGGCGACCTTCACGGCTCCGCTGCCCAAATGGGCGACCTCGCCCGAGCCAATCCGTGCGAAATAGCTCCGGCAATCGACGATTTGCGTCGGTTGCGCGCTGGGCCTGCGAGCGTCATCGCGCCTGTCCGGTTGACGAAACTCGTTGACCCCGCTAGCGTTAGGGATAGAAACGAACGAACTTCCGCAATTTCCCCGACTCGGATCATCCTCTTTTGCCAACAGCCGAATCGCTGCGGTCGGACGCGACGTTCGACCAGATGGACCTTTCCGACGAAATGCTCGCCGCCTTGGCCAAGGCCGGCTATGAGCACCCCACGCCCGTTCAAGCGGGCCTGATTCCCCGCGCGCTCGACGGCATCGACGTGATGGGCCAGGCCCGCACGGGAACCGGCAAAACCGCCGCCTTCGCCATTCCGATTCTGGAAGGGCTTCGGGGAGACGTCAAACGCGGCCCTCAGGCGCTCGTCCTCGTGCCGACGCGGGAGCTTGCCGTGCAGGTCCGCGACGAATTCGTCAAGCTCGCCGAAGGTCAGCGCGTCCGCTCGGTCGCCCTCTACGGCGGCAAACCCATCCGCCAGCAGATCGAAAAGATGCGCGGCGGCGTCGACGTCGCGATCGGCACGCCCGGCCGACTGCTCGACCTCATGCAGCGCGGCGCCTTGTCGCTCGGCGACGTCGACATTATCGTCCTCGACGAAGCCGATCGGATGCTCGATATCGGCTTCCGCCCCGACATCGAAAAAATCCTCCGCCGCGCGCCGAACGATCGCCAAACCCTGCTCCTCTCGGCCACGATTCCGCCGCCCGTCGAGCGCCTGGCCCGCAAGTACATGGACCATCCGGAGGTGCTGAACTTCTCGCCGGCTGAAATCTCGGGCGACACGATCGACCAGTATTATTTCACGGTCGACGGCGAGCGGAAGTTCGACTTGCTCGTGGCCCTGCTCGAACGCGAACAGCCCAAGCAAGCGATCATCTTCTGCCGCACGAAGCGCGGCGTCGACAAGATTCACCATCGCCTGCAGCGCAAATATCCCGACGCTGAGTGCATCCACGGCGACCTGGCCCAGCGCGTCCGCGATCGCGTGATGGCCGCCTTCCGCGCCGGCAAAGTCCGCCTCCTCGTCGCCACCGACGTCGTCGGCCGCGGCATCGACGTGTCGGGCATCTCGCACATCATCAACTACGACATCCCGCAGTTCTGCGACGACTACGTCCATCGCGTCGGCCGCACCGGTCGCATGGGCCGCGAAGGCGTCGCCTACACGTTCGTCGCCCCCGAAGAGGGCAACGAACTCACCCGCATCGAAGTTCGCATCAACCGCCTGCTCGACCGGGCGGAAATCGCGGGTTTCGAGACGATCGCCAAGCCGACGGGCGATCCTTCGGCCCTCGACGAGTTGGCCGACGGCGAAGAGGCTCCCGCGCCCAAGCCGCCGCCGTTCGGCCGCGGCGGACGCATGCCCCGCCGCTATCGCCGCGCGCTGTAGCGTATCGTCCACGGCAAAAAAACGCCGGTTGCGGGTGTCGAATTCTTGCGTGCAAACCGGCGCGCGATCTGGTATCATCCAGGTCCTGCCCCCCTTGCCCCAAATGCCACGCGCCGCACCCGCGGCGCGCCTGCCACCAGCCGGGGATTGCATGGCGTTGCGCTTCGTAACACGCCGCGGTGTTCGCATCGCGCTTGGGTTTCTTGCACTGGCCGCGTTCGGGCGAACGGTCCGGCCCGACGAATCGACTTCGCGAACTGCGGCCGCCGTTGAATTCTTCGAGAGCAAGATTCGTCCGGTGCTGGTCCAGCACTGCTACGAATGCCACTCGGCCGACGCCAAGAAGCTTCAGGGCGGATTACGGCTCGACTCGCGCGAAGCGGCGCGCCGCGGCGGAGATTCCGGTCCCGCCGTCGTTCCCGGTGATGTCGCGGCCAGTTTGCTCCTTGAAGCCGTGAAGTACGAAAGCTTCGAGATGCCGCCCTCGGGCAAGCTGCCGCCGCAAATCATCGCCGATCTCGAAAACTGGATTCAGAGCGGCGCGGTCGACCCGCGGGCCGCCGCGCCGCGAGCGACCGAACCGCCGGTCGCCGAGACCGACGCAGCCGCGAACGACGGCATCGATTGGGCAGCCGCGCGAAGCCATTGGGCCTTCGTTCCGCCGCAGCGCCCCGAATTGCCGCCGCTGGCGTCCTCCGCAAATTCGCAGGCGTCCCCGCCGACCGGCCGCCTCGACCTCTTCGTGCGTTCGCGGCTCGAACGCGAAGGTCTGTTGCCGTCCCCCCAAGCCGACCGCCGCGTGCTCGTTCGCCGGTTGTCGTTCGATGCGATTGGCCTGCCGCCGTCGCCGGAGGAAGTCGCCGCGTTCGAAGCCGACGAGTCGCCGGACGCTTACGAGCGCCTCATCGACCGCTTGCTCGCCGCGCCGCAGTACGGAGAACGCTGGGCAAGGCTCTGGCTCGATCTGGCCCGCTACGGCGAAGACCAGGCCCACATCGTCGGCGACGACCGCTCGCTGTGCTATCCCAATGCGTACATGTATCGCGACTGGGTGATCGCGGCGCTCAACGCCGACATGCCTTACGACGAATTCGTCACGCTGCAACTCGCCGCCGATCGGACCACGCCCGACAATCCAGCCGACGACGTCGCTCTCGGCTTCCTGGGCCTGGGACCAAAGTATTACAGCCGCGGTTCGCTGGAAGTGATGGCCGAGGAATGGGACGACCGCGTCGACACGGTGACGCGCAGTCTCGTCGGACTGACGGTCGCCTGCGCGCGGTGCCACGATCACAAGTTCGACCCGATCGCGACGGAGGATTATTACGCGCTCGCCGGCGTGTTCGCGAGCACGCAGATGTACAACCGCCCGCTCGACGACAAGGCGGAGAAAGGCAAGAATGGCCAGGCGAAGAATCCCGAGCAGTCGGTGCACATCGTCCGCGACGACAGCCCGCGCGACTTGAACGTCTTCATCCGCGGCGACGTGAAATCCAAGGGTCCCGTCGTCCGGCGGCGGTTTCTGCAGGTGCTCGGCAGTGGCCAGCCACACCCTTTCGAGCACGGCAGCGGTCGCCTCGACCTCGCCCGCGCGATCGTCGACCCGGCCAATCCGCTCACCGCGCGGGTGATCGTCAACCGCCTCTGGGCGCAAGCGTTCGGCCGGCCGCTCGTGGCGACGCCCAGCAATTTCGGCACGCACGGCGAGCCGCCAACACACGCCGACGTGCTCGACGAGCTCGCCGTGCGGCTTGTGGCGAACGGCTGGTCGCTCAAGTCATTGCATCGCGAGCTATTCGCGAGTGCGACCTATCGCCAATCCAGCCACGCCGGCGCCGCCGCACAAGCCCGCGATCCGGCGAACGTGCTGCTGTCGCACGCCAATCGTCGCCGACTCTCGGTCGAAGCCTGGCGCGACGCGCTGCTATCCGCGGCGGGAGTGCTGGAGACGCGCATCGGCGGCCCGTCGATCGACCCCGACAAGCCCGACGAACGCCGCCGCACGATCTACAGCCGCGCGAGCCGCCTGGAACTCAATAAGATGCTCGCGATGTTCGACTACCCCGACCCGAACGTGCACAGCGAGCGCCGCGTGGAAACGACCACGCCGCTGCAAAAGCTGTTCGTCATGAACGGCCCGCTCGTCGTGGCGTCGGCCGAGCGGTTCGCGGCCCGGCTTGCGCGAGAAGCTCCGCCAAACGCCGCCGAGCGCATCGACTACGCCTACCGACTGCTGTACGGCCGCGCCGCCACCGACGACGAGCGGCGACTCGGGGCCGAATACGTTGCCGCGACCGGCAACGACGCCGCGGCGTGGTCGCAATATGCCCAAGTCTTGCTGGCCGCGAACGAAACGTTGTTCGTAGATTGAGGACCGACCCGATGCACGACGCGCGATTCGCCGGATACCTGACGCGCCGCGAAATGCTCCGCCGCGGTGGAGCCGGCTTCGGCATCTTGGGACTCGCCGGAGCGCTCCAGTCGGCCGGCTTGCTGTCGAACGCTTCCGCCGCCGAAAGCCACGTCGCGGGAACGCACTTCCCTCCGCGGGCCAAGCGCGTGATCTTCCTGTTCATGAACGGCGCGCCGTCGCACGTCGATACGTTCGACCCCAAGCCGGCGCTCGCCAAATACTCCGGCCAGGAACCGCCCAAGGACGGCAAACAACGCAACAAGGGCGGCGGTCTCATGCCGTCGCCGTTCCAGTTCGCCCCGCACGGCCAAAGCGGCGTCGTGATGAGCGAGTTGTTCCCCAACCTCGCCCGCTTCGCCGACGATCTGTGCGTCGTCCGCTCGATGCACACCGACGTGCCCAATCACGAGCCGGGACTCTTGCTCATGAGCGGCGGGCACCAGCAGCCGATTCGCCCGTCGCTCGGCTCGTGGGTCTCATATGGCTTGGGCACGGAAAACGCCAACCTGCCGGCGTTCGTCGCGCTCTGTCCGGGCTTGCCGGTCGTCGGTCCACAGCTTTGGTCGAGCGCGTTCCTGCCGGGCGAGCATCAGGGCACGTCGGTCGACACGAACGACTTGCGCGTGGAGAGTCTCGTCAAGAACCTCCGCCATCCCACGCTCTCGCGCGAGGCCCAGCGCAAGCAGCTCGACCTGCTCGCCCAACTCAACGCATTGCACCGCGCGGACCGCGAGAACGACGCCGCCCTCGAAGCGCAGATTCGCGCGATGGAACTGGCGTTTCAGATGCAGCGCGAGGCGGCCGACGCCTTCGACGTTTCGCGCGAGCCGGAGCACATTCGAGAGCGGTACGGCAAGACCGTGTTCGGGCAAAGCTGCCTGCTCGCCCGGCGGCTCTGCGAGTACGGCGTCCGCTTCATCCAGGTCTATTACGTCAGCAAGAGCGACAAGCAACCCTGGGACACGCACGCCAGCAACGACGACCGGCACCGCACGCTCTGCGCCGACAGCGACCGGGCGACCGCGGCGCTATTGGGCGATCTCAAGGACCGCGGCCTGCTCGAAGACACGCTCGTCCTCTGGGGCGGCGAGTTCGGCCGCACGCCCTACGCCCAGCCCAACAAGGATCCCAAACAAGTCGGCCGCGACCACCACCACACGGGCTTTTCGATCTTCATGGCCAGCGGCGGCGTCCGCGGCGGCACGATGCACGGCGCCACCGACGAGTTCGGCATGAACGCCGTCGAAAACCGCGTCCACATCCACGACCTACACGCCACGATCCTGCACCTCTTGGGCATCGACCACGAACGGCTAACCTACCGCTACAGCGGCCGCGATTTCCGGCTCACCGACGTGCACGGCAACGCGGTGCGCGAGGTGTTGGCGTGAAAGGCGAAGTTGGCGGACTGAGGATCGAGCGTTTGGCGGGTTTCTTGGTGCCAGGTCGGCGCGAGGTTAGACTGGCCGTTGCGTAAATGAGCGATCTGTCGCAACGGAGTCAGGCCATGTGTCGACGAATGTGCCGAGTGGTTTGCCGACTGGCGATCGCGGTGTTGGGGCTGACGTTGATCGCCGTTCCGTGCTGGCCGGCGGTTGCTGCCAATGCGCCCGAGCCCGATTCGCCGCCGCCGCCGGCCGACAAGGCGCTCGCGACGATTCACGTCCGTCCCGGCTTTCGCGCCGACCTAGTGGCCGCGGAGCCGATGGTGGTCGATCCCGTCGCGTTCGATTGGGGACCGGACGGGAAGTTGTGGGTCGTCGAGATGGGAGATTATCCGCTCGGCCTCGACGGAGCGTGGAAGCCCGGCGGAAAGGGCGCTCCCGGCGGTCGCGTGCGATTTCTCGAGGACACGGACGGCGACGGCACGTACGACAAGTCGACCGTGTTTCTCGACGGCCTGACGATGCCCAACGGCGTGCTGCCGTGGCGCAAGGGCGTGCTCATCACCGCCGCGCCGGAAATCTTGTATGCCGAAGACACCGACGGCGACGGCAAGGCCGACGTCAAGAAGCCGCTGTTTGTCGGCTTCGGCGAAGGCAATCCGCAGCTTCGCATCAATGGCCTCCGCTACGGTCTCGACGGTTGGGTCTATTGCGCGAACGGCTGGAGCAACGGCAAGGTGAAGAGCGTCGCGACGGGCCAGGAGGTGAATCTCGCCGGCCACGACGTGCGGATTCGGCCCGACGAAGGCTTGATCGAGCTGGAGTCGGGCGTGTCGCAGTTCGGCCGCAATCGCGACGACTGGGACAACTGGTTCGGCGAGAACAATAGCTATCCCCTCTGGCATTACGTGCTTGTCGAGCGGTACGCCCGCCGCAATCCGCACATCGCCGCGGCCGACCCGATCGAGCAACTGCTCTTGCCGCCGAATCCGCGAGTTTATCCCAAAAGCCCGCAGGAGAAGCGCTACCACACGTTCGAGCAGTCGGGTCGCTACACGTCGGCCTGCTCGGCGATGATCTATCGCGATTCGCTGCTTTTCGGCACGAACGGCGGCGGCAAGAGCAAGCAGCCCGAGGACGAGATTCGCCACGCCTTCACGTGCGAGCCGTTCCACAACGTCGTTCAGCACAATCTCGTGTTCGACCAGGGCGCGACGTTCCGCAGCCAGCGCGATCCGGCCGAGATCGAGCACGATTTCTTCGCGTCGAGCGATCGTTGGTGCCGGCCGGTCATGGTCCGCACGGGTCCGGACGGGGCCCTGTGGATCGCCGACATGTATCGGTACATGATCGAGCATCCCGAGTATCTCACGCCGGAGGGCCGCGACGAACTCAAGCCGTTTTATCGGCTCGGCGACGACCGCGGACGGCTCTATCGCGTTTATTCCGAACAGCGTCGGCCGCGGCCGATTCGCCGGCTCGATCGGTTGTCGACGGCCGAACTGGTCGCGGCGCTCGACAGCCCCAGCGGCTGGCAGCGCGACACGGCTCAGATGCTGCTCGTCTGGCGACGCGACGCCGCGGCGGTCGAGCCGCTCGTTGCGATGCTCAAACACGGCGAGAATCCGCTCGCCCGGGTTCATGCCCTGGCGACGCTCGCCGAGCTTGGCGTGCTCGAAAAGTCGGTCGCGCTTGCGGCGCTTGGCGACGCGCATCCGCTCGTGCGGCGGCAAGCGATTCGCATTGCCGAGACGTGGCTTGCCGATCACGAAGAAGCAGCGGCGGCCGTTGCCCGTTTCGCCAAGGACGCAAACGCCAAAGTCCGCTTGCAGGCCGCGCTATCGCTCGGCGCGTCCGCGAGCGAACGCGCCGCCACGGGATTGGTCGGTGCCATGGCGGCGAGCGTACACGTGTCGCCGGACGGCGCCGCAAGGTGCGACGAGCGGCTCGTCGAGGCGGTTTTGACTTCGGCGCATAAGGTGAACGTCGCCGTGCTCGTCGACGGCGCGCTCGAGGCATCGCTGCCCGAAATCGAAGTCGCATCGACCGAAGCGGCACGAAACGCCATTCGGGCCGCGTATCTCGGGCCGCTCATTTCCACGGCATTGGGTACGGGCGAGGAGCGCGCGGCGCGTCTCGCTCTTGCTCGACTCGTGGAGAGCCGCGACGGCAAGTACGCCGCGTGGCAACTGCAAGGCGTCATCGCGCTCTCGGACGCGCTCGAACGGCACAAGACGAACCTCGCGGGCTTTACGGACAAGGATGCGGCGGCCAGAGACGCGCTCGCGAAGCTCGTTGCCGCCGCCCGAGACATCGCCGAAGACGGAACTGCCGACGTTGCGTTGCGTTCCCTGGCGGCCGGCGTGCTTGCGCGCGCGCCCGACGATCGCGAGGCGGAATTGGATCGCCTGGCGAGGCTGTTATCCGCGGAAACGCCGGCGGCGGTTCAGCTCGACGTGGTGGCGGCGCTGGCGCGAGGCCGCGATGCAAAGAACGCCGCTCGCCTGTTGGGCGGCTGGAAGGCCGCGTCGCCCGAGGTGCGCGAGCGGATGCTCGATGCGATTCTTGCCCGCGATGCGTGGCTGCCGGAGCTTTTCGCGGCGATCGAACGGGGCGAGGTAGCGGCAACCGACTTCGGCGCCACGCGGCGGTGGCGGCTGCTCGCGCATAAGAATGAAAAAATCCGCGAGCGCGCGCAAACACTGCTCGCCGCCGCCATCGACGCCGATCGCGCGAAAGTCATCGCCAAATACGCCGGCGCCGTCGAGCTTGCCGGCGATGCCGAACGCGGGGCAAAACTGTTTGCCAAGCACTGTGCGACGTGTCACCGGCTGGGCGACGTGGGCACGGACGTCGGGCCCAACCTCGCCTCGATCACCGACAAGTCGCCCAAGTCGCTGCTTGCGTCGATTTTCGACCCCAACCAGGCCGTCGAACCCCGGTTTCGGCTCTATCAGGCGCTGACGGTCGACGGACAAGCGATTTCCGGCGTCATGGCGAGCGAAACGGCCCACAGCATCACGCTCGTCGCGCAAGACGGGCGGCGGCATACGCTTGCCCGCAGCGAGTTGGAGCAACTTCAAGTGACCGCGAAGTCGCTGATGCCGGAGGGCTTGGAGAAGGAACTCGACGTGCAAGCGGCGGCGGATGTGATGGCGCATCTTCGCGGTGCGGCGGAGGCGGCGGCCGGGGCCGGCTCGCGGTAAGGGACGCGGGTTTGCGCGGTGGCGTTGGGAGCGATTGAGAATGGCTAGCGGATTGCCCCCGGTGTGTTCACCGGGGGCTAAATGATGGACGGGGGCTCAATGGGGCGCTGCGTTCGATGCGTCGTTCGGTGTTGATTGTCGTGCTGGTCTTGTATGCGGCGCTCATCGGCTCGGTGACGGCGGGCGTGTTTTACGCGCGCGACGTCGTTGCGCCACAACTCGACACCGAAAAAGGCCAACGCGACTGGGACGCCTGGCGGCGTGAGACCGCCGATCAAGCCGCCGGCAAGGGGCCTGTGACGCGGCGCGAGCAGAAAAGCCGCGAGCCTCCGCTGGTCGTGCTGATGCGCGATTACTTCGCCGTTTGCCTGACCGGGGCACTCGTGTTTGCGTCGCTCCTCTTCGCGGTGATGGTGTTCCTCGTGCAAGGAATTCTCCGCACTCCCGCGAAGACGAAGAATCGGCTCCCGCCGCCCGGTCGTGCCGCCGTATAATGGTCCATCTCGTGAGAAGCACGTCGCACTGCCGACTGTCCACTGCCCACTGTCCAGTTCTTCGATGTCTTCCCCCAGCCCCCAGTCCCCAGCCCCCAGTCCCTATTCCTACGACGTGCTCGTCGTCGGCGCCGGCCATGCCGGAACGGAAGCCGCGCTCGCCGCTGCCCGCATCGGAGCGCGCGTCGCGCTCTTGACGACAAATCTCGACACCGTCGGCCAGATGAGCTGCAACCCGGCGATCGGCGGCGTAGCGAAAGGGCAAATCGTGCGCGAGATCGACGCCCTGGGGGGCGCGATGGGCGTGGCGATCGACCGCACGGGCATCCAGTTCCGAATGCTCAATCGCCGCAAGGGCCCGGCGATGCACAGCCCGCGGGCGCAGGCTGACAAGAAGGCCTATCAGTTCGAGATCAAGCGGATCGTCGAGGAGCAGCCGAACATCGACTTGCGCCAGGAAATCGTGCTCGACTTGCTCGTCGAAGAAACGCCGTCGCCGCGCATCGTGGGCGTAACGGTCGCCGGCGGCGCGACGTATCGTGCCCGCGCCGTCGTGCTCACCACGGGCACGTTCCTCGCCGCCGTCATGCACACCGGCGAAACCAAAACCTCCGGCGGCCGCGCCGGCGAAGGAACGACGACCGGCATCAGCGCCGCGCTTGCGCGCATGGGCTTTCGGCTTGCCCGCTTCAAGACGGGCACGCCGCCGCGGCTCAACGGCCGGACCATCGACTACGACCGTGCGGAGCTTCAGCCCGGCGACGACGATCCCGAACCGTTTTCTTACTTGCACGACCGGCTCGAAGTCGCGCAGCTTCCGTGTTGGATCGCGTACACGAACGAGCGCGTCCACGAGTTGATTCGCGCGAACCTCGACCGCGCGCCGATGCATTCGGGCCAGATCAACTCGCGCGGACCGCGGTATTGCCCGTCGATCGAGGACAAGGTCGTGCGGTTCGCGGATAAGGATCGGCACCAGTTGTTTCTCGAACCGGAAGGCCGCAACACGCACGAGGTATACGTCAACGGCGTGTCGACGAGCTTGCCCCGCGACGTGCAGGACGCGATCTTTCGGCTGATTCCGGGTTTGGAACGCGCCCAGATCATGCGCTACGGCTACGCCGTCGAGTACGATTACGCTCCGCCGGACCAGTTGCAGCCGACGCTCGAAACGAAGGCCGTCGCCGGGCTGTACTTTGCGGGCCAGATCAACGGCACGACCGGCTACGAAGAGGCGGCGGCGCAGGGACTCATTGCCGGGGCGAACGCGGCGCTGGCCCTCGCCGGCCGTGTGCCGCTCGTTCTCGATCGCGACGAGGCGTACATCGGCGTGCTCGTCGACGATCTCGTCACCAAGGGCGTCGACGAGCCATACCGAATGTTCACATCGCGGGCCGAGTTTCGCCTGTCGCTGCGGCAGGACAACGCCGATCGGCGATTGACCGCCAAGGCGTACGCGCTGGGCCTCGCCGACGAACATCGCTTCGCGCGGCTCGCGGCGAAGGAAAAAGGTATCGCCGCGGCAATGGCGATCCTCGAATCGACGCGGCACGGCGACACCACGCTCGTCAAGTGGCTCCGGCAGCCCGAAACGACGTGGGAGCAAGTCGCCGAGATTGCGCCGGCGCTCGCGGCCCTTCCGAGCGAAGTCGCCCGGCAGACGACGTTCGACGTGAAATATTCCGGGTACGTCGCCCGACAAGCGATCGAAGTCGAGCGGCAACGGCGTTTGGCGGAGAAGCGCATCCCCGCGTCGTTCGATTACCTGACGGTGCGGCAATTGCGCACGGAAGCCCGCGAGAAGCTGCAGCGCGTGCGTCCGACGAGCCTGGCCCAAGCGAGCCGAATTAGCGGGATCACGCCGGCCGACATCGCGCTCGTGATGGCGTATTTACGCGAGTAGGCCAACGAACTGTGGGAGGCGAATCCTATCGCCGACTGAGCCGCCAACGGTTCCATCGGCGAAAGGATTCGCCTCCTACAGGTTCATGTGCGGGGAAAGGTTCTGAAGGCATCCGATGACCGATTGGCAACCGACGGCGAGTTGGGACGCGCTGCGACGCCGCGCCGAGTTGCTGCGTACGCTGCGGGCGTTCTTCGACGAGCGCGGCTTCATCGAGGTCGAAACGCCGCTCTTGTCCGGCGAAGTGCTGGTCGAGCGGCATCTCGATCCTCTGTCCACCGTGCTGTTCGACGACCCGCGCGAGCCGCTTGGCGGGCGGCGGATGTGGCTGCAGACTTCACCCGAGGCCGCGATGAAGCGGCTGGTGGCCGCGGGCGGCGACGCGATCTATCAGGTGACGCGGTCGTTTCGCGGCGGCGAGCGGGGGCGGCTGCACAATCCCGAGTTCACGATCGTCGAATGGTATCGCCGCGGCGATACGATGCACGAGGGCATGGCGCTGCTCGCCGAGCTTTGCGGCGAGTTGCTGGGGCGCGGCGATTGCGAACGGCTCACCTACGGCGAGGCGTTTCGCCGATATGCCGGCGTCGATCCGTTTGCCGCGGATACGAGCGCACTGGCGGCACTCGCCACAGCGCGTGGTTTGTCGCTGTCGCCGGAGGTTCGCACGCATCACCGCGATGACCTGCTCAACGCGATCCTCGCCGCGATCGTCGAGCCGCGATTGGGGCAAGACCGGCCAACGCTTCTCTACCACTACCCGGCCAGCCAGGCCGCCGTGGCGCGAACGACGTTCGGTGAACCACCCGACGACGAGCACCGCGTCGCCGAGCGGTTCGAGCTGTACGTCGCCGGACTGGAACTTGCCAACGGCTATCGCGAATTGACCGACGCCGACGAGTTGGAACGGCGGATGGGCGCGGCCAACGATCTCCGCCGCGCCGACGGCAAGCCGACGCTCCCACCCGCGCAACGGCTGCTCTCGGCGCTGCGGGCCGGCCTGCCCGATTGCACCGGCGTGGCCTTGGGATTCGACCGACTCGTCATGGCGTCGACGGGAGCGCAATCGATTGATCGGGTTCAGACTTTCGGTGTCGAGCGGGCGTGATTTCGGCTCCGACGGGCGTGGATTCGCGCCCCTCTCGGGTGCTTGCCACTGTCAAGGGAGAAGTAGCCGCGTTTGGGTTTTTCTTGACATGGGCCCGCAAACTTCCTAGATTTTCCGATTCTTGACGGTCGCACGCAGGTCG
>QEVJ01000124.1 GCA_003576845.1 Planctomycetota bacterium | reverse complement strand
CGGCCTTCAGCAATTCCAAGTCCGCATCCATAACGCGGACCAACCTACCCGACGCCCCCCAAAACGCCCAAGATCAGTTTGGGGGCGGTAAACAATGACGGTTTGCCGAACATGGGCTGTTCAGTCTGGCAGCCGCCCATGCCTCGGTCGTTCAATCCTCATTGAGGTAATACCATCAACCGGAGAGCCGGATGCGGGAAACCCGCCCGTCCGGTTTGGAGGGAGGGAGACCGGCACAACCGCTATTCCCTACCCCTATCAGGCTACGGCTTCGGGATAGGTTTTGAACGACAAAAAAGTAGCAGCAAAATATTCCGGAAACTATTGACTTTTCCCTCTTGTTAGAACAGCATAAGAACGCTCAGGAACGTCCGGCGTGAAAACACGGGGCGTTCCGGCCGTTGCGGCTCGAGATTTCGAAGCACTGATTCCGCAAATCGGAGGTTTGACTAATGACGGTCAATCACCGCTCGCCGCGTCGGCGGGCACGGCTGCCGGGTAACCGGCAATGGCTCTTTGTCGCGGCCCTCGCATTCGCCGCGACGTTCGCGCGTACCAATCCGGCCCAGGCCGTCGACCTCGCCAATTCGTTCAACGATTGGTCGTTTTCGGGTAACCAAGGCGAGAACGATTGGTTCTACGGCTACCGCAATTTCACCCTTGATGGCGGCGGCGCGTACGACTATCTGAACCATTTCATTCCGTTCTTCAACGACGGCACGAACGTCATTAGCCCGACGAATCAATGGACGGGCGACCATTGGCGCCTCGAAGCGAATCCGGGCGGTACCGGCGGGCCATGGACGGAATTGCTCCGCGAGAACACACACCCGAACGGCACGAATAGCCAGCCGCTGCAAGAACACTGGACGATGCGGCGGTGGGTGGCGAATAGCCTTGCCGCGCCCACGGAGTTGGCACTCGAATGGCAAATGCGGAAGACGAACACGGGTGGCGGTAACGGCGTCGGCGGCTTTTTGTTCCTCAACGGTGTGCAACTCGATACGGCTACGATCGCTGGTAACGACGGCGTTGGTGTGCTACGAACTGCCGTGACGACGGTTAATCCTGGCGATGTCATCGACCTCGCATTGACCCCCAACGGTTCGGATGGATCGGACGGCTCGGCGTTCCGTCTGCGAATTACCGACGAACTCCCGCCGCCGCCCCCGGCGCCGCCGATCGCCGATTCGCTCGCCGATTGGTCCGCCACCGGCACACAAGGCGAGAACAGTTGGTTCAATGGCTACCGCAATTACACCGTCGATGGTGGCGGTCCCTACGACTTCAACAATCACTTCATTGCGTTTCAGAACGATGGCACGAACGTGATTAGCCCGACCAACCAGTGGGCGGGCAATCATTGGCGCCTCGAAGGCAATCCGGGCGCAACAGGCGGTCCGTGGACGGAGTTGTTCTCAGAGAACACGCATCCCAACGGCACGAACAGCCAGCCGCTCCAGGAACACTGGACGATGCGGCGCTGGGTTGCCGACGTGACCGAACCGACTCCGCTCGCACTCAACTGGCTGATGCGGAAGACCAATCCCAACGGCACGGGCGTCGAAGGCCGGCTGTTCATCAATGGCGTCGAGGTCGACGCCGCCGCGATCGCCGGTAACGATTCGACGGGCCTCAATCGCAAGTATTACGCGAACATCTATCCGGGCGATGTGGTCGATTTGGCCCTCGGCCCGACTGGCCCGACCGGCGATCGCACCGACGGTGCGGACGGCTCGGCGAACCGTTTGATCATCGACCCGAACATCCCGGCGAACGCGTACAACCGCGGCGCCAAGGTTGCCGATTCGGTCGCGCAGTGGTCGACAACCGGCACGCAAGGCGAGAACAACTGGTTCAATGGCTACTACGAACGTCGCGGCGACGCCAATGACACCTACGACGACGTAGATTTTGTCGCCTTCCTCAACGACGGCACGAATGTCGTCGCCAACGCCGTGCCGCCTGGCGATCCCGGCTACTGGACCAACAGTTCCAATCACTGGGATGGCGGCAAGTACGACTTAGCCAACAACGGTAACGGCGGCCGCGGTCCCTGGACCGAAATCTCGCAGGGAGGCGGGCACCCAGCCGCCAATGGTCAGGGCACGCCCGAGGTTCATTCGCTCGTGCGTCGCTGGGTCGCTGATGTCGGTCCCGAAGGTGGCACGTTCGAGATCATGGCCACCTTCAATACGCCGGCGCCTTGTGGCGACGGTACGACCGGCTCCATTTACGTGAACGGCGTGGAACTTTTCTCGGCCGTTACGCAAGGCAACACCCAGACCGGGACCGTGATCGTTGATCTCAACGATGGCGATGTCGTCGACATCTTGGTAGACCCCAACGGCAGTTTCAATGCGACCGACATCAACGCGATTAACGACGGATGCGACAGTACGAACTTCAGTGCGATGGTCACGGAAATTCATCCGTTCCAACCCGTTCCCGAGCCATCCAGCGTCGTGTTGATGCTGCTCGGTGCGGCCGGTTTGGGAGCCGTGGCGTATCGTCGTCGCCCTTAGACGTTTCCTGCGGTTGTGAAAGGTTTGTCCCGCCCCTGGCCTTTCTTGGCGAAAGGCCAGGGGCGTTTTCGTGACCGCCGCAATCCTTGGCACTTCCGCGGCGCTCATCATTTCCACACCCAATCGACGCGATTCGTTCGCAATCCTGGTAACATGCGGTAAGCGCCGGTCGCGTTGCCGCACAGGCACGCGCTCATTTCCCTTGGTCTCCCGTCCTCGACGCTCAGACAAATCTCTCTGGCAATGCTTCCGCCGGCACGCCCCAATTGCTGTGCGGGCAAGCGAAAGCGACAAAGGAGTTTGGTTCATGCAATGGCTCTCCCATCGACGGCGCGCCGCGGTCAAACGTAAACGCTCTGCGAGCTTTCGCCACGAACAGCTCGAACCGCGGTACGTCCTCGACGGCGTCATCATCAGCGAGTTTCTCGCGTCGAACGATACGGGCATCGTCGACGAAGACGGCGAGACGGGCGACTGGATCGAGCTGCTCAACTCCGGCACGACCGACCAGAACTTGGGCGGCTGGAAGCTTCGCGACAGCGGCACGACCTGGACCATTCCCAACGTCACGCTGCCGGCCGGCGATACGCTCCTCGTGTGGGCGACCAACAAGGACCGCACCAACCCCGACGGCGAACTGCACGCGAACTTCCGCATTTCGGCGTCCGGCGAGTATCTCGCGCTGTTGCGGCCCGACGACACCGTCGCGTCCGAGTACGACGGACTCGTGCCGCAGGTGCCGGACGTTTCCTACGGCGTGCCGACGACGGCGACCACGACGACGCTCATTGCCGAAGGCGCCGACGCGAAGTTGCTCGTGCCGCTGAACGGCAGCCTCGATGCGCCCGCCGCCAACGAAACGCCGCCGTGGACGATGCCGGCGTTTAACGACGCGGCGTGGACGACCGCCGCCCAAGGTCTCGGCTATGAAACCGATCCGTCCGATCCGCCGCCGCAGCCCTTGATCGCCAATTCCGTCACTCAATTCTCCCGCAACCAAGGCACGACGCTCGGCAACTTCTGGCGCTACGGCTATTGGACCAAGACCGGCGACGCCAACGGCGTATACGACTACGCGACCGCCGACTTTACGCAGTTCCGCTGGAGCGGCACGACCGTCCTCAACGAGAACAACCACTGGGACGGCACGCGGTGGTCGCTTTCCGGGCAACTCGTTCCCAAGGCGACCGAACTCAACCCGACGGGCGGCATTCCCAACGGCGGCTCGGTCGTACAGGCGGCCGTTCGTCGCTGGGACGCGGAAGTCACCGGCGCGATCCGCATTCGCGGCGAACTTTCGGACCTCGACCCCAACGGCGACGGCGTCGTCATCCGGATTCTCGTCAACGGCGTCGACGTCTATAGCCAGACGCTCAACAACCAGACGCAGAACTACACGGTCTACACCAACGTCAACCAGAACGACCGCGTCGATTTCATGATCGATCCCGGTCCGGCCGGCGACGGCGTCGGCGACGCGACGCGGTTCACGATCGAGATCGAGCAGCTTACCGAACTCCCGCCGCCGAATCTCTCGGGCGACATCGGCGAGGACGCATCGTCTAATCTCGAATCTTCGATGCTCGGCTCGGCGAGCACGGCCTATGTCCGGATTCCGTTCGACGTCGCCGATGCTTCGGCATTCGAATTCTTGCGACTCAAGCTCAAGCACGACGCGGGCTTCGTCGCCTATCTGAACGGCATCGAAGTCGCCCGCGCCAACGCGCCCGGCGAGCCCGTCTACAACTCCGAAGCGACGTTCGAGCGCAACGACGCCGACGCGATCGTGTATGCGGAGATCAACTTGTCGAGCCGCCTGGGCATTCTCGCCGACGGGGCGAACGTACTCGCCATTCACGGCATCAACTCCGATCCCACCGATTCGGACTTCCTGATCTCGGCCGTGCTCGAAGGGAGTGCGCTGACGGTCGATACGTCGACGCCCAGGTACTTCGTCGTGCCCACGCCCGACGGACCCAACGGCCTCGGCACGACGGACGTCGGGCCGCTGGTCGCCGCCGTGACACACACGCCGAACGTCCCGCTCGACAACGAAAACCTCGTGGTCACGGCTTATGTGGCGCCGACGTTCGACGCGGTGGCGTCGGTCGAATTGCGGTATCGCGTGATGTACGCCGCGGAAACGACGCTGCCGATGTTCGACGACGGACTGCACGGCGACGGCGCGGCCGGCGACCGCATCTACGGCGCCTCGATTCCGGCGAGCGCCTCGTCGCCCGGGCAGATGATTCGCTACTACGTGCGGGCAACCGACGCCACGAACGACGTCACGCGTTTCCCGCTCTACGAGGTCGTCAACGACTCCGAGCAGTATCGCGGCACGGTCGTTCACGATCCGTTGCTCAATTCGGACCTGCCCGTGTTTCACTGGTTCGTCGAGAACGCGTCCACCGCGACGAGCGGCGGCACGGTCTACGGTTCGCTCTTCTACAACGGCGAATTCTACGACACGGTCCGCACCGACCAACATGGCCAATCGACGACGGGCTTCACCAAAAAGAGCTTCGACGTCGACTTCCCGCGCGACCACCGATTCGAGCTCCGTCCCGACTTGCCGCGGATGAAGGACTTCAACTGGCTGTCGAACTGGGCCGATCGCACGAAGGTCCGCAATACGCTGTCTTATGAAGCGTTCCGCGACGCCGGGTCGGCCTATCACCTGGCGTTTCCGATCCGCATCCAGCAGAACGGCCAGTTTTTCAGCATCGCCGATTTCGTCGAAGATGGCGACGACCGGTTCCTCGAGCGTCTGGGCCGCAATCCCGACGGCGCGCTCTATAAGATCTACAACACGTTCACCACGGTCGCCGGCCAGGAGAAGAAATCGCGGAAGTGGGAACCCGGCACGGCCGATTTGCAGGCGTTTCTCAACGGCATCGGCACCTCCATTACAGCGCCTACTGCGGCTCAGATAAATTTCTTATACGACAACGTCAACCTGCCGTCGACGGTCACGTATCTCGCCGGGATGGCGATCACGGAGAACACCGACTGTTGTCACAAGAACCATTATCTTTACCGCGACGTGCCGGTCAGCGAAGGCGGCACAGGCGAATGGGAAGTCATGCCGTGGGACGTCGATCTTTCGTTCGGGCACACATGGAACCGGCCCAACGGGTCGAATTACCTCGGACAAGACCTCGTTTGGGACGATGGCATCTACACAGGCAACAACAACAATCTCATCTCGAAGCTGTTCGCTATTCCGCAGGTGAATCAAATGTATCTGCGGCGGATTCGCACGCTGATGGACGAGTTGTTGCAGCCGCCGGGCACGCCGATCGGCACAGGCTACTTTGCCGAGCGGATCGAAGAGCTCAAGGGGCTCTTGGGCTACGACAACTACTCGACGCAGCAGTTCAATCCGCCCTCGGGCTCGCCGCCGAATCCGGCACTGCCGCACGACGCGAACCTCGACCGCAACCGCTGGGGCGTCTGGGGCACGGACCAGGATCCGTCGCCGACCGTGAGCACGCAGGAATGGACGACGCAGGTTCAACGGCTGATCGACGAGTGGCTGCCCAATCGCCGCAACTACCTGTACGGTCTGGCGACGATTCCAGCCGCCCAGCCGGCAAACGCGAATGTGTCGATCGTGGCCCACGACGCCCGGCCGGCAAGCGGCAACCAGGATCAAGAATACATCGAGATTCGCAACAACAATGCCTACGCCGTCGACATTTCGGATTGGACTGTTTCCGGCGACATCGACCACACGTTCGCCAAGGGAACGGTGATTCCGGCGAATTTCTCGCTGTTCTTGACGCCCTGGTCGCCCGCGTTCCGCGCCCGGACCGTCAGTCCCAAGGGGAACGAAGGCCGCTTCATTCAAGGCGGCTACGAAGGCCATCTCTCCGCCCGCGGCGGTACGATCGAGATCCGCGACAAGACGGGGCGGCTGGCAATGACCGCGCCCTACACGTTCGGCAGCATTGCGACGGCCGAGCAGAATTATCTGCGGATCACGGAGATCATGTATAACCCGGCCGAGGGCGTGAGCGGCTTCTACGTCGCCGACGATTACGAGTTCATCGAGCTGACCAACACGGGGCCCACTACGCTGAACCTCGCGGGCGTCCACTTTTCCGAGGGCGTCGGCTTCGATTTCACCGGCAGCGCGGTCACGTCGCTTGCGCCCGGGGCGTCGGTGCTCGTCGTCAAGAATCTCGACGCCTTCGCCGAACGTTACGACACGACGGGCTTGCTGATCGCCGGCACGTTCACGGGCCAACTTGCGAACGACGGCGAGCGACTGCGGCTCGAAGATTCGTTCAACGAAATGATCCTCGACTTCGACTACGAGGACGACTGGCATCCCGTCACGGACGGTTCGGGCTTTTCGCTCAATGTGATTGATCCTTCCGCCGGATTCCTGACGTGGGACTCTAAGCTGTCGTGGAGGCCGAGCCAGAATCAGCACGGTTCGCCCGGAACCGGCGATACGTACACGCTGCCGCCGGCCGGGTCGGTCGTGATCAGCGAAGTGATGGCCAACACGGCCGCGGCCATCGGAGACTGGATCGAACTGCACAACACGACGTCGAGCGACATCGACATCAGCGGGTGGTGGCTCAGCGACGATGAATCGTCGCTGCAACAGGCGAAGTATCAGATTCCTGCCGATACGATGCTTGCCGCGGGCGCGTACATGGTTTTCAACCAGCGCGATCACTTCGGCGCAACGGCAAATCCGGCGAATCCGTTCGGCCTGTCGAGTCTCGGCGACGAAGTTGTGCTCACGGCGGGCACGATCGGCGGGTTGCTCAACGGATACCAGGACGTCCGCAACTTCGCCGCCTCGGAGCCGGAGGTTTCGTTCGGGCGAATCGTCAACAGCGCCGGCGACGACTTTTTCCCGGCAATGGCGTCGCCGACCCCAAACGCGGCGAATGGTCAACCGCTCGTCGCTCCGGTCGTGATCGGCGAGATCATGTACAACCCGGCGTCGGGCGCCGAGTTTATCGAGCTGTTCAATCGCTCGGCCCAGGCGGCGCCGCTGTTCGACCCGGCGAATCCGTTTGCGACGTGGCGATTCACGGCCGGCGTGGAGTTCAGCTTCCCGCCGGCCGACGGGTCGAACGCCGCGTATCCCGCCGGCGTGACGCTCGCGCCGGGCGAACGGCTGATCGTCGTTGAGGGCGAGGCGGAAGCGTTCCGCGCCGCGCGAAGTTTGCCGGCGTCCCTCAAGATTTTCAGCTTCTCGTTCGGCAACCTGGCCAACGGCGGCGAGCGCGTCGAGCTCTCAAAGCCGTACTTCTCCGGCGTCGAATTCGGCGAGGTCGTCGTCGACCGCGTCGACTATCGCGACGCGGCGCCGTGGCCGATCGAAGCCGACGGGCAAGGCAGCGCGATGGGCCGCATTTCGGCGGGCGCGTTCGCGAACGAACCGACGAACTGGCAATCGACCAATCTCGGCGGCACGCCCGGTTCGCCGAACATCTTCCTCGACGTTACGCCGCCCACGACGCCGACGAACGTTGCGGCGGTGGTCGCCGGGTCCGGTCGAATCGACGTTTCGTGGACCGCCGCGACCGACCCCGAAACGGGCATCGGCGAGTATCGCGTCTATCGCGACGACGTGTTCTATGCCACGGCGAGCGGAACGACGTATAGCGACCTCGCTGCCGTTCCCGGCATTTCCTACTCGTACCGCGTTTCGGCGGTCAACGGCGGCGGCACGGAAGGCCCGCAAAGCGCTCCCACGCCCGGCACGATCATCATGTCGATCCAGTCGGCGTCGGCGGCGCTCGAAAACCGCGTCCGCGTCACGTTCAGCGAACCGGTGCAGCCGGGCACGGCGGGGAACTCCGCCAATTACGCGATCGACGGCGGTGTGACCGTCCTCGCGGCCGTCGTCTCCGGCGACAATCGTTCCGTGTTGCTTACCACGACCGCACTCGCTCCGAATACGAGCTATCAGGTCTCGGCGGCCAATATCGTCGCCGTGTCGGGGCGCGCGATCGCTCCGAATGCGTCGGCTGCCTTCACGCTCGAAGGTATTCGTCAGGATTTTGCCGTGCGCCACGTGAACAAAGCCGGCGGAACGGTTGGGTCGTTCGACGATGCCGATGCCTTGCTGGCCCTGCCCGCGGGAAATCCCGGCATTGCGAGCCAGGCCAGCGGTTTCTACCCGACGATCAATTTCCGCGACGACGACGGGATCTCAACTTCGGGCTACTTCCCCGGCGACGCGAACTTCCCGGCCAATACGGCCGGCGACAACAACGACTTCGGCGTGCAGGCGACGACGACGGTCACGATCCCGACCAACGCGGCCGGCGATTGGACGTTTGCCGTCGGCATCAAGCCCGAGCCGATCGTCGCGATCCCCGTCGGCTCGACCTGGCGTTATCTGGATAACGGCAGCGATCAGGGCACGGCCTGGACTGCGGCTGGCTTCAACGACGCGCCCGGCCAGAACGGCTGGAAGGAAGGCCCCGCCCAACTCGGCTACGGCGACGGCGACGAGGCGACGGTCGTCGAGTTCGGCGGAGACACCGAGAATCGCTACGTTACCACGTACTTCCGCAAGTCGTTCGACGTCGCCAATCCGGCCGCGATCGTGTCGATGGCGGCCCGCGTGCTGCGCGACGATGGCTTTGCGATTTATCTCAACGGCGTCGAAGTCGCCCGCAACAACCTCGCTGCCGGCGCGACGTTCGACTCGCTCGCCACCGCGACGGTCAGCGGCACGGACGAAACGACGTTCCTGACGTTCGATAACTTGAACTTCGCGCCGCTGGTCGCTGGTACGAACGTTCTGGCCGTCGAGATGCACCAGGTCGCACTCAATAGCTCCGACATCAGCTTCGATCTCGAACTGTTGCTCTCGACGACCGCCCCGCCGCCCGCGCCGACGGTCACGACGCTCGTGGCCGCGGGCGCGGATTGGAAATACCTCGACAACGGCTCGAATCAGGGCTTGCCCGGCGGCGGCTCGACGTGGTTTGGCCATCCCGATTACAACGACAGCACGTGGTCGAGCGGCCCGGCCCAGCTCGGTTATGGCGACGGCGACGAGGCCACGACGCTGAGCTTCGGCGGCAACTCGGCGAGCAAGTTCGTGACGAGCTACTTCCGCCGCCAGTTCACGGTCGCCGACCCGTCGCAGTTCGCAAAGCTCTCGGTGGATTTGCTCCGCGACGATGGAGCGGCCGTCTATCTCAACGGCGTCGAAATCGTGCGGACCAATCTCGACGCGAATGCCGCGTTCAACCAGTTGGCGTCGGCCACGGTGAGCGGCGCGGAGGAAACCACTCAGTTCAATTTCTTCGACAACATCGACGCCTCGCTCCTCGTCGCCGGCACGAACACGCTCGCCGTCGAGATCCATCAGGTTGCCCTCGACAGCTCCGACATCAGCTTCGACATGCGGCTCGACGGTTATAGCCGCGCGGCGGACGACGGGGTGCGCCTGCGAATCGACGGCACGGACGTCGTCGTCGCGGCGCTGGGCACGTCGGCCGCCGACCGCTTCGGCACCGTCGACCTTTCGGCCGGTCCGCACGAGGTCGAACTGGTGTACTTCGAGCGCGACGGCGGGGCACAACTCGAACTGTTCGCCGCGCCGGGGGCGCGGTCCTTCTTCTCGCCCGATTTCAAGCTCGTCGGCGACGTGGCGAACGGCGGTCTCGCCGTGTCGACGGCCGGCACGCCGCCGAACCAGCCGCCCGTGGTCATCGACGTGCTCGCCAGCGGCTCGACGTGGACGCCGGCGTTCCTGTCCGTGCTCGCCGCGGACGGGCTCGGCAACGGCGGCGTGTCGCTCGTCGGGCGGCCGACGACGGGTCCCGCTGGCGCGCTCCGCTGGACGTCGCTCGATCAGATCAAGATTCGCTTTGGCGACGACGCCGTGCCGAGCTCTTCGCACTTGAGCGTCTTCGGCGTGAACGTCGCCGATTACGTTGCGACGGTCGGCCTCGCGCCCGGCGGATTCAGTTACGACGCGGCGACGCGCACGGCGACGTGGACGTTCAACGAGCCGTTCGCCAACGACGCGCTGCGGATCGTACTCGACGACGCCTTGACCGACGTGGGTGGCGCGTCGCTCGACGGCGAATGGATCGACGGCGTGAGCACGTTCTCCGGCGACGGTTCGCCCGGCGGCGATCTGCGGCTGCGGTTCGACGTGCTCCCCGGGGATTTGAACGGGAGCGGGCAGACGACGCTGGCCGACGTCTATTTCGGCCGCCCGGCGCAGTTCTCGGCGATCGGCCAGGCGCCGTACAACGCGCTTCTCGACGTGGACGGCAACGGGTTGCTCAACGTCGTTGACTTGACGCTCGTGCGGAACTTCCAAGGTCGCGGATTACCGGCGGGAACTCCGGCCGGCGCGCCCGCAGCGGCGGCCGGAGCGCTCGTCGCGGCGACTTCGCCGACGCGGACGACGCCGAGCCGCCGTGCCGTGCGAGCCATCGCTCGGCCGACGGTCGACGCGACCGATGCCGCGCTTTCGGCGATCGGCGAGGAATTGCAGGTTTCGCGAACGACCGCGCGGCGGCTTCGCGCAAGCCGTTAGACGCGACTGGCATATTCGGCGCGAAGGTCACCGAGCGCGGCGACGAGCCGAGCGGCGTGTTCGTCCGTATGCCCGGCCGTCAGGCTCACGCGGAGCAGCGACTGCCCGAGCGGAACCGTCGGCGGACGAATGCCGGGCACGAAGAGTCCGCGCTTGCGGAGCCGTTCGGCAAGTGCAATAGTGGTCGTTGCTTCGCCGACGACGATCGGGACGATCTGCGTCGACGAGCGGCCCGTGTCCCAGCCCTGTGCCGTCAGCGCGGTTCGCAATCGTTCCGCCTTAGCCAGCAGTTCGACGCGCCGCTCGGGTTCGTCGCGGACCACGTCCAGCGCGGCACACGCCGCCGCACAGAGCGCGTCGGGCGGGGCGGTCGAAAAGACGTACGCCCGCGCGCGATTGTAGAGCCAGTCGATGAGCCGGCGGCTGCCTGTCACGAACCCGCCAGCGCATCCCAGAGCCTTGCTGAGCGTGCCGACGTGGACGTCGACCGCGTCGCACACGCCGAGCGCTTCCGCCAGACCGCGGCCGCTCGCTCCGAACACGCCCGTTGCATGAGCCTCGTCGAACATCAGCATCGCGCCGCGCCGCCGGGCGGTCGCCGCGATATCGACGAGCGGGGCCGCGTCGCCGTCCATGCTGAACACGGTGTCGGTGACGATGAGCCGCTTGCCGTTGGACCGGTGCGTGGCGAGCAGTTCGTCGAGATGCGCGGCGTCGGCGTGGCGATAGACGATCGCGTCGGCTCGCGAGAGCCGGCAGCCGTCGATGATGCTGGCGTGGTTGCGCTCATCGCTGAAAACGGCATCACCCGCGCCGACGAGCGCGGCGATCGTCGCGCTGTTGGCGGCAAAGCCCGAGGAGAAGACGAGCGCGGCTTCCGCGCGGTTGAATTCGGCGAGCCGTTCTTCGAGCCGGGCGTGCCACTTGCTGCGTCCGGTGACGAGCGGACTTGCCCCCGCGCCCCAACCGCCCTCGTCGAGCGCCGTCCGCGCCGCCGCTGCCAGACGAGGATCGGCGGCGAGGTTGAGATAGTCGTTCGAACCGAAGTTCACGAGCCGCCGACCGTCGACGACGATCTCGGGGCCTTGTGAACTCTCCCGAACGGTCGGCCGCCGCAGCAAGCCGCGCGCATCGAGCGTGCGAAGCTTATCGTCGATCCAAGCGAGCGGGTCGGGGCGGTCGGACATCAATCCAGCGCGGGGGCAGCGGTCAATTCGAAAATCCTTCGATCGAGATGCCGTCGCTGCCGGGGGGTGGGCGGAGGCCGAGGCGGTCGACGAGTTGGTAGTAGCGGCGGCGGGCCGATTTCAGGTTCCAGCCCTGGTAGAAGTTCGCGCCGAGCGACGCGCAGAGGGCGACGATCGTGCCGACGAACCATGGGGAAAGCGATCCGTCATCGACGCTTGCTGCGGAACCGGCGGACTTCTCGCCGCCGCCCGTGAGTCGACTCATCTCGTTGGACGGTGAGTCGGCGCCTGCGTCCGTGCCGGAGGGTTTGGCGGCGGATTGCTCGATGGGCCGGCCGCCGCTCGGTTCGACGCGGTCCGGCTCGTCGCGTTCGAGCGGCCCGGGGCGAGTCGGGTTCGATCGGTCGGCATAGTCGCTTCGCGGACCGTCGCGCGGTCGGTCCCACGGCGCTTCCCCGCCGGGACGCGACTTGTCGAGCGGCGGGCGATTCGCGCCCGCGGCCGGGTCGGAGCGGGCCGGCTCTTGGGCCGAAGCTTGCACGATCGTTTCGCGCGGGAGCTTCTTGTTGCCCACACTGATCCGGAACTTCCGAACGCCGCGGACCTCGGGCAGCAACTCGCTGGCCACGTCGAGGCCGTTCTCCATACTGTCGAGCAGGGCCGGCTCGATCTGGATCAGATACTCCAGTTGACCGTTGGGCGCGTATTGCCAGCCGTAGTCCACGCCGAGCGTAGCGGCGGCGACGAAGATTGCGAGGGAGTTCATGGTCGGGGGCCAGGGGTCAGGATTCGGGATACGGGATTCAGGGTGCGAATGTGTGCGATGGGATCTTGGTCTCAGTCAGTGATCTCCAACGTCGACACAAGAATCTCTACTGAATCCTTCGCGTTTTTGGGTATTAGGTCGATCTTAACGGACATCCCGCCGTTCCGTCGCCGAAAAATCAGTCGCCGGTCGTTTGCACTGACCAGATCGAACGTGTGTCCTGACACTTGAATGGCGTACCCGATTCCAGCTTCACCGAGACGCGAAACGGCTTCATCCAGCGATTCGCCGAGCGGCGAGTTCACGTCAATTGCGTCTTTGCTGATCTTTGCGTACGCGATCGGCTTGACGAACTCCTGCCCCAATGTCGGCGACGAGCCGATCCAGTGTGCTAGCGTCGATTCCATTTCGCGCTGGGCGAAGTAGTCGCTGCATCCGCCGAGCGAGAGGACGAAACACGCAACGGCGGCGGCGGTCAGCCGCCGGAAATGCAGGCTTTCGAGAGTTCCCGGCGCGACTACCGTCATCGCAATTGTTCCGCAGTCTTAAGGCGTTGCGAAGGGCATCCTCGCCCGAATCCCGAATCTCGAATCTCGAATCCCGAATCTCGAATCCCGAATCTCGAATCTCGAATCTCGAATCTCGAATCTCGAATCCCGATTCCGCCCGTCACTTCTTCCGCGACAACATCATCCTAATCCGCCGCAAAGCGGGGCGTAAAGCGGGGAGCTTGGCAGCGTGGGTTTTGTTGCGGGGTGCGCTTGTGGGCGGCGGTTCGGGTTCACTGGCGGCCGTATCGAAACGGCCGATTTCCGTCCGCACCATTGCGAGGAGCGTTTGCAGGAACGCCACCGCCATCGGACCGACGACGATGCCGATCGGGCCGAGCGCTTGGACGCCGCCGAGCACGCTCAATAGGGCCAAGAGCGGGTGAAGGTTCGATTGGCCGTGCAGCACATAAGGCTTGATGACGTTGTCGGCCTGCGAAACGATCGCCGTGCCGAAAACCGCCAAGCCGATCGCCGCGACGGTGTTCTCGTGAACGAAGAACAACCACAAGCAGCACGGCAACCACACCGAGACCGCGCCGACGAACGGAATCATGGCCAGCAGCATCGTGAGCGACATGAGGAGAAACACCGAGTCGAGCCCGGCGATGCGATAGGCGATGCCCGCGAGGATGCCTTGGATGACGGCCGAGAGGAGCGTGGCCGTGACGATCGCGCGGCTCACGTTGACGAACCGGGAGAAAAGCTCGTGCGTGTGGCTGGCCTCGAGCGGGATGAACGCGATGATCGACTCGGCCATCCGCGGGCCGTCGAGCAGGAAGAAATAGATCGAGACGATCATCACGACGAGGCCCAAGAGCGTCTTGCCCGCGATTTGTGCTCCGCCGAGGATTAGCGGCTGGGCAAACGATTCGAGCCGATCGCGCAGCGAGTCGGCGATGTGCTTTTGTTCCTCGGGCTGGATTGGGAGGCCGAGTTGGTCGACCGCTTTGGTGACGAGATTGCGCATCGGCACGTTGGTGTCATTGTCGTCCTGGCCCTGGACGGTGACCTGCGGCGGCGGCGTAACTGCGGCGTCGCCGGTGTTCGGTGGCGTCTCGACGGTCACCTTGATGTTGGCTTCTTTTTCTTCCTTCGCGGCGAGCTTGGCCAGGTCGCCGGCCGCGCCGAGATCGCGGGCGATGCGGACGCCTTCGCGGGCCGCCTGCACGAGGACCGCGCCGAGCGGCACGAGCACGGCGACGAGGATCGTCGCGGTGGTGAGGCCGGCCGCCCAATGTCCGCGGCCGCCGCAGCGGTCCATGTACCACTGGTGAACCGGCTGGAACATGACGACGAGCAGCACGGCCAGAAACAGCGGCACGAGAAAGCCGGCCATTACCTGGTAGAAGACCGTGCCGACGGCCGCGAGCACAACCAGCAGCACCACGAGCGAGATCAGCCGGGCCATGCGTTCGAGTCCTCGGGTTCGTATGCGAAGGCCAACCTACTGCATTGCCTAATGTTATGCTTGGGGCGGGTGCCACTGCTGGCTTGTCCAGCAGTGAGAATAGCCGTTTGACGTTGCCTCGCAAATCGCACTGCTGGACAAGCCAGCAGTGGCACACGAACGTTTACGGCCTATCGCGTCTTCGCTCCCCGCAGCCGTTCGGCCTGGCGCCGCACTTCGGGATCGGGATCGAGTTGCGCCCGCCGCGCAAGCGACTCGACGAGGGCCGCGTCGCCGCTGGTGGCAAGTTGGGTCATCGCCGAAAGGCGCACCCGCGGATCGTCGTCTGCGAGCAGCATTTCGAGCCAGCGACGCGGGCGAATACCGTCGGTGCGGGGCAGCGCGTCGACGAATTGCAGGCGAAAGTCGGCATCGGGATGCGCGATACATTCGGCCAGCGCGATGTCGCGGATGCCATAGCCCAGCGCCGCCAGTTGCCGCTCGGCTTCGAGGGCGATCGGTCCGTCGGAATGCAGCAATCGTATGAGGGACATTTCCCGCTCTGTGTGTGGTCCGTCGACGGCGGCGGTCGACGCGGTCTCGGTCGCTGCGTCGGTCGCGCCGAGCGCCTGGGGAGCGTTCGGCGAGCCGCCCGCCTTCTCGCGGACCGATGGAGTGTAATTCGCCGGACGACTCGGGGTCTTGCCTTGCGCGGGCGCCGCCGGGCGACGCGCGGGATCGACGGCGGGATCGACGATCGGCAACGGGGCCGGCGGAAGGCTCTCGCCGGTCTCGTCCAGCAGGAGACGCGGTTCACGCGGATCGCGGGCCGGCGCGGGTTCCGCCGGCTCTACTACGCGCGGCAACGGCGGGGCGGCGGAAGGTTCCACGACCAATCCGCCGCCGGGTAGCGGGGCCAGCGTCGCGGGATCGTCCGCGACTTGGGCGATTGGTCGGCGATCGTTTCGACGGGCGATCGCCAGGCGGCCCGGCGATTCGGTTTCGACGTCATCGGCCGCAAGCAACACCTCTTCGCAAGAGGCGACGAGTTGCGTGCGATCGACGAAGGCTTCGTCCGTCGGCCAGACGAGCATCTGCTGCACGAGCGACGCCGCGTTGTCGCGGGCGTCTGCTGGAAAGGTTCCGATATGCCGGGCGAGCAGCGACGACAGTTCGCCCGCCGCGATCGACCGGGCAGAGTCGTCGCATATCTCCCAGCGATCGACCATCCGGCCAAGCGCGGCGGCCGCATGTTGGCGGACGATCTGTCGCGGCGAGGCTAGCGCGGCCACGAGCCGATCCAAACCGGCGTCGCCAAGGTCGGCCAATTCATCGACGAGCACGGGCACTCGCTCATCGTCGGCCGTTTCGAGTTGCTCGCGCCATGCGTCGGCGAGCCGCGCTGCCTGCCATTTCGGCCAGGCTTTGATCAGCACCCAGGCACCCGTTACGGCCACGAACAGGGCAAAGACCGGCGCCAACCGGCGCGCGATTCGGCTGCGATCCATCATATCGTCGCCCCTCCTGGACGGGCATCCTAAACGGACCTCCTTGACCGCGCGGAGCAATCCCCCGCCGGTTCGCCATATTGTCCAGATTCCTAGCCCCGCGGGCAATGGCAGTGCGGAGAATCGCGACGATCTTGGCCGGATAGTGGGCAGCGAGCGGTGGAGCGTGGGCAGTGAGTAGTGGGCAGTGGGCAGTGCATTCTGCCCACTATCCACTGCCCAGTGCCCACTCAAGAAACCCTGTTCGCAGGTCGTAACCCGGCGTGCGCTCAGCCGGTCTGCGACTGCGACTGCGACTGCGAAGTCAGCAGTCCGAGCTTTTTCATCTTCTTGTAGAGCGTGGTGCGGTTCATGCCGAGGGCGGCGGCCGTTTCCTGGCGGTTCCAGTTGTGCTCTTCCAGCACGTCGAGAATCATCTGCCGCTCGGGACCGCGAAGGGCCTGCTTGAGCGTCCGCGCGCCGACCGATTCGATGGGCACGGCATGGAACGTCGCCAACGTCGCGGGTAGGTCTTCCACGGAGATGACGTCGCCCTTGCCTAGCAGCACGGCCCGCTCGATGCAGTTTTGCAGTTCGCGGACGTTACCGGGCCAGCTATAGCGTTGGAGCGCGGCGAGCGCTTCGTCGGTGAAGCCGGTGACGTTGCGATTCGATTCGGCCGCCACCTCGGCGAGAAAGTGTTTGGCCAACAGCGGAATGTCCGCGATCCTTTCGCGAAGTGGCGGGATTTCGAGATTGATGACGTTGATGCGGTAGTACAGGTCGAGGCGGAACTTGCCTTGCCGCACGAGATCTTCGAGGTGCTCGTTCGTGGCGAGGATGACGCGCGTGTCGACGCGCTCGGTCTTCGTGCCGCCGACCGGCTCGAACTCCAGGTCTTGCAGCACGCGGAGCAGCTTGACTTGCATCCCCGGGCTGGCGGTGCCGATTTCGTCCAGGAAGATCGTTCCGCCGTCGGCTTGCTTGAATTTGCCGACCTTGTCGCCCGTCGCACCGGTGAAAGAACCGGCGACGTGGCCGAAAAGTTCGCTTTCGAGCAGCGTCTCGGGGAGCGCGCCGCAAGCCACTTCGACGAACGGCCCGCCGCGCCGGCTGCTGCGGCGATGAATCGCGCGGGCGATCATCGACTTGCCCGTGCCGCTCTCGCCGGTGATGAGCACCGATGCGCGCGTGTCGGCGACGCTTGAAATCATGTCGAACAGCCGCAACATGCGGTGGTCGTGGCCGACGATGTTTTCCAGTCCGTAGCGGGCTTCGAGCTGGTGGACGAGGTTCTTGTTCTGCTCGATGAGTTGCTGCTGGTTGAGGGCCCGTTCGATCGCGAGTTGGAGCTCGTCGTCGATGAGCGGCTTGGTGAGAAAATCGAACGCGCCGGCGCGAATCGCTGCGA
>QEVJ01000274.1 GCA_003576845.1 Planctomycetota bacterium | reverse complement strand
AATGGAACCGCCGACCACATAACCGCCCGTCGACGGTCCGGTGGCGTCGTCCGTGAACGGGCCGGTCCAGACTTCGCCCAGGTATTCGAGCGTTTGCGTGCCCGTGTAGGAAGATTGATGGGCAAGTCGATAGCAACGGGCCGGCGTAATCCGCTTGGTGACGATGTACAGGTCGCCCGTGTCGGGGTCGACCAACAGTGTCTCGGCATCCTTGTGGCTAGGAACACTACCGGCCGGATACTGGCAGACGATCTGCTCGTATTGGCTGGTCGAGCTATCGCTGCCGGTGATCGTCGGCTCGACGACGCGAAAGATGTTGATCGTGCTGCGGGCGTTGCTGTTGTCGCCGATGTCGGCCAAATACAAATACGCCGTGCCGCCGATCGTCGCGGAGGCGATATCTTCGATGTCGCTGATCGTCGCGCCGGTGAGCGTCCATTCGCCGCGTCCGGCGCCGTCGCTGATCCGCTGGGCCATGAAGCGATTGGCGGGCGAATCGCTGATGTGCCACAAGTGGCCGCTGTCGCCAGCACCGTTGGCCGCCAGCAGCGAGCGAGTGACGCCCGAGTTCTCCTGCCAGTTCGTGGTGGTCGGCCGATTGCCGAGCGACACGCCATCGGCCCAATAGGGAATCAGCAGCGGGGCCGCCGACGACGGGCGGCGACGACGATTGCCGAAGAAACGAAACCGACTGCGGGTGGCGACTAACATGCGGGCCTCATACGACGACGACGTGCAATTGCTGACTGGCGGCCGACGCCACGGCAAAGACGGCGCGCGGATCGTCGAGCGGCAGGAACAGTTCCTCGCCGGCGGCGAGCGGCCAACCGTCGGTGGCCGCCGTCGTACCGGCGGTCACGTCGGACGGGCCGATGTAGATCGTGCCGGAATTGCCCACGTCGGCCTTGAGACCCACGCCCCGCTTGCACGGATAGAATGCGCTGGCGATCGCCGCGGCGGTCGTACCGACGGTAACGCGGAAGGCGTCCAGCGCGTTGGTGGTGTCGCGTTCGATGATCGAAAGCATGATCTACGTTCCTTGCATTACGCGGGGTTCTCGCGATACTTGACACTCACCGACAGACCTTGGCCCTGCGCGCCCGTGGTTCCCGAGACGGAGACGGTGATCTTGATTTGGTCGCCGCGAGCGCCGGTCGTTGTCGTGGGCGTGACGAACTGCACCTGCCGATTGGCGATCGTGCTGTCGACGGTGATGGGTGTGGCGCTCGGCAAGATCGACGCGAACGCGCTCGATTGGTTGCCCTTCAAAATGTCGACCGTGAACTTGCGTGGATCGCCACCGGTGCCGTCGGGCTTGGTCTCGCAGACGATCGCCACTTCGACGGCCGTGGCGTCGGCGAATAGGGCACCGACGACGCGCGACTCGGCGACGACCGAAGTGCCCGACGCTTGCTCATACCGAAACACTTGCTCGTGGACGACCGAGTCGGCCTTGCGGCGGCCGTTGGCGTCGAACTTGTCCTCGCCGTGTTTGCCGCCGCGGGCCGTGAGCGTGGCGGCGTTCATATCGCCTTGCAGAACGATACTGCCTTCGAGTTGGCCCATGATGGTCGCCTTTCAACTAGCCCAGAAACGGCACGCCGAGCGGCCCTTCCTGGCGAATACGAAACTCGATCGTGTGCGGGTTCTGGCCGGCGGCGAGCAGACCGCCCGCTCCGTCGAGAAGGCTTTCTTCGCTGTACGGTTCTTTCGTCTCGGGATCGACGATCGTGACCAGCTTGCCGTCCTTGATTTGCTTGAAGCCGGCGTCGATCACCTCGACGCGAGCCCAATCGCGGTCGGGATGGGTCCAGACCTCGTAAGTGTTCTTGTAGTAGCGGGTGCGGACACCCGTTTGTTTATTGACGTGTTCGGCGCTCTGGTAACTGACGCTTGCCAAAAGCCGCCGGCCGTCGGCCATGCCTTGTTTCGACGTATTGGCCGGGTTACGCTCGTTGACTGTGACGCGATCGACCTGGATCGTGACCGGGATCGGCACCAAATTGCGAAACGGCTGTTTGGCCGAGTTGACGAACAACATGCCGTCCAAATCGCGGACGCGGTACTCTTCGACCGTCTGCCCGCCGCCCGAAAACTCCGGCCCGAAGGGATTCTCGGGCGAGTTCTGCTGCGACTGCTGCAGAAACTCATCAAAACTGTCGGGCGGCGTCTCGACCTTGGGCACTTCGTACCGCGCCGATACGTCCCAAATCTCCACGTCGTCGCGGCACGACGGGCGGACTTCGACGCATTTGAGGCCGCCGAGCGACGGATAGGCCGAGCCGACCTGGACCGTGCCGTTCATCGCCGTGAAGATTTCATCCGCCTCGGAAGCGACGATCAATCCGCTCGCTTCCTTCCAAACGGTCCAGCCGCGCTCGAAGACGACGTTGTCGGCCGACTTCGTGGCGTCGCGGCGGAACTGTTCGCGGATGACGAAGGGCATGTGTAGGGATGAGGAT
>QEVJ01000123.1 GCA_003576845.1 Planctomycetota bacterium | reverse complement strand
ATACCACGGCTCACTCGACCAAGTTCTGTCAATGAGCCATGTCATAAACGAACACCCCACAAACCGACAATACGAACTTCAGACGGCTAAACTGTTACCAAGTTTCAAGGTTCAAATAAGGTTCAAGGTTTAAGTCGCAACGACGCCACGCATCGGCGTGGCGACATCATTGAACGGTGTGCACCGAACCCCGAACCCGAACCTTAAAACTTAAGGCTTAAACCTTATTTGAACCTTGATACTTGAGCCTTGAAACTTGCACCTCGGCCTTCCCCGCAGCTCGCACCGCGCCCTACACCCGACAGTGCTCCAGCATCTTCTCCGCCGTCGCGACGTAGCTCGTATAGAACGGGCCGAACTCCGCGTAGCGGGCGCTCGCTTCGTCGAACCGCATCCGATACACGATGTCCTTGAGAAACTCGGGATTGCGGGCCCAAAGCGTGACGCCCCATTCCCAATCTTCCAGGCCGATGCCCACCGTGATGAGTTGCGTCACCTTGCCGGCAAACGTCATGCCTGTGCGGCCGTGTTCGGCCATCTGCCGATTGCGCTCCTCGAAATCGAGCAGGAACCAGTTCTCGCCGACCTTGCGCTTCTTGTTCATCGGATAGAAACACGTGGCGGGCCAGGCTGGTAGGTCGGGCGTGAGCCGCTGCCGCCGCATGATCTCCTCGCGGCTGGCGTAGGCCCGGAGCTTCGCTTGATACGCCGGGCTGCCTTCCGTTTCCCCCTCAGCGACGAGCCGCTGGCCGTATTGCGCGACGCTCGGCACGTATTCGGACACTTCCGTGATCGAGACGAACGAATACGTCGGCACGAGCGCGGGACCGAGCGGGCCGGACATCAGACGCTGGTGCACCGAGTCGACCACGAGCGGGTCGCCGTCGAGCAGCATCAGCCCAAAGTCCGCCTTGTGCCCCGCGACGATCGAAGTTTGCACCCGAGCAGGCTGGCCCGGCGCGGCCGGGTCGAGCGCCGCAACGAGCGCCTCGCGGCCGACGCGGCGCTCGTCCGCTGACATGCGGGCGAGCACACCGCGATCGAAGCGGTAATAAACGTGCGTGCAATGCCAACCTTCATGCGGTACGAGCGATACCTCTTGCGATGCAGCGCTGGCAACGTGAGGAGGAGGACCGGACATCGGGCGAGAGGGCGCTTCGGCGGAACTCATGTTGGCTACTTTCAACGTCTCGGAGCATGCCCGCACGGCGGGCGGAGGAGCGGAAAAAAACCAGGTTACGCCCGCATGATACCAGAACCACGCCCATCAACAACGCACCGCTACGACCCGCGCCGGGCTCGTTCGAACGGCCATTTGATCGCGGCAAACCGCAAATGCCGCCATCCGGCGCGTTACAAGTTCCGCAGCCCGCACGACCAGTCGCCGACCGAAAAAACCCTTCGTTGTGCGGAGGCGCGGCACATTGAGCCGCACGGTCGCTTCATCCGAAGCTCATAAATGAAACGACCGCTGCGACGCGACTAACCGCTTCGCGCCACAGCGGCCCGCTTCTCCGCCGGCATCCTTCCGCACCGTCGGGCACATGAGCATTCACTTACGGGGCATTCGTATGCGCTTCCCTTCGACCTGTACCTGCCTTGTTGCATCCGCGGCCTTGTTGCTTTCGGCGAAGCCTACCCTCGCACAAGCCGTCGCCGAACCCGCGTCGCCTTCGGACGTTGCCGAAACGGCCGCCGCCGATGCGCCGCTGCCAAGCGCCTACCTGCCCGCGACGGAAGCGAGCGCAGAACTGGCTGCGGAATCGAATCTGGATGTGAATCTCGACGCCAATCTCGACGCCAACCTCGAAGCGAACGCCGAAGCGGCCGCCGGCGGCGCCCCGAACTGCTGCGACAAGAAAAAACAGGCCGCCCTCAAAAAGGCGATCGCGGGCGCCTATGCCCCGATGTTCTACGACAACAAATTCGAGTACCTCTGCGATCCGTGCTATAACGGCTGGCATTTGGGCGAAGACTTCAAGCGGCTATGCGCCGGTCAGTGCTGGGCAGTCGATATCGGCGGGCAGTATCGACTCCGGTATCACAACGAACACAACCATCGCGGGCTCGGACTGACCGGCCGCGACGACGAGTTCCTCCTCCACCGCACGCGGCTCTACGCCAACGCGGAATACGGAAACTTCTTCCGCGCCTACGTCGAAGGCATCGACGCCGAGAGCAACTACGAAGACTTCGCACCGCGGTCGATCGAAGTCAACCGCTCCGATGTGCTCAACGCCTTCATCGACGTGAAAATGCTCGACGGCGCTTCCGGCGAATGGTGGGCACGGGCCGGCCGACAGGAACTCCTTTACGGCAACCAGCGCACGGTGTCCCCGCTCGACTGGGCGAACACCCGGCGGACGTTCGACGGCTTCAAAGTGTTCTACAAAGGTCAGGACTGGAACGCGGACGTGTTCTGGACCCGGCCGCTCATCACCGATCCGCACAACTTCGACAATCCCGACCAGAGCCAGGAGTTCTTGGGCGCCTACACGACGTACAAAGGGGCGAAGGACCAGACGTTCGACTTCTACTTCTTGCGGTTCTCCGAATCGGCCGCCGCCACCGAGTTCTACTTCAACACGTTCGGCGCCCGCTGGAACTGGAAGTCGGGCGATTGGCTCGCCGAGACCGAGGGCATGTACCAGTTCGGCAAGTTCGGCGCGGCCGACCACGTCGCCGGAGCGTTCGTCACCGGCGTCGGCCGCGACTTCCCGGACGTCGAATGGAAGCCGCAGCTTTGGGTCTACTACGACTGGTCCAGCGGCGACGAAACGATCGGCAACGCCTATCACCACCTGTTCCCCCTGACGCACAAATACTGGGGATGGATGGACCTGTTCGGTTTCCGCAATCTCGAAGACTTCAACGTCCAACTCAACGCCAAGCCGCACGAGAAGTGGAAATTCACGGCCTGGTGGCACATGTTCTACCTGCAAGACGGCGACGACGTGCCGTACCTCGTGAACGCCGCGCCCTTCACGACCACGCCCGGCGGCGATCAGGAACTCGGCCAGGAACTCGATTTCATCTTGTCGTGGCAGGTCGCGGCGCGGCTGTCCGTGGACTTTGGCTACTCGCACTTCTTCGCGGGCGACTGGTACGCCACGAACCCGACGCCGAATCTCTTCAGCGGCGACGCAGACTTCTACTACATTCAGGCCGCCCTGAACTTTTAAGACCGCGCGAACGCGTGTAGCAACACAGAGCCGCCATTGGCGGCAGTCAAACCTCAGGTCATGTGGGCAGTGAGCAGTGGACAGTGGACAGTGGAAAACTTCCGCGTCGCCGGTGCGAACACCGCATGAAATCCTTGGCAACCCCATTCTTCATTTTGCCTTTTGCATTTCCTCCGTGTCTCCGTACTACTATTACCTGGATTCTTGCTCGCTTGCGAAGATTGTGAATGGTGCATTTTCCCGTAACGGTTGCAAGAGGCAGTCAATGGACGCAAAAGCGATAACGCCGCGCAGCAGTAGTCTCATAAGGTCGTTCTGCCTCTGCGACCTCGGCGCATCCTCTGCGACCTCTGCGTTAAAAAACGAACCCGCTTGTTTCTTGGCTGCGGCCGCGAGCCGCGCTGGGCCTCCGTGTTTCTTGTAGTCGCTGAAACCGTCCGCGTTTGCGAAGAAACCGGAAGTTAGTCGCACGGAGCATCACTCGGGAACAACATCGAGAATCGCCAATTCCGGGCGGCATAAAAACCGCAGCCGCGGCGCTTCGCCGCGTTCCATGCCGATTCCTCGCGAGACGAACAGGTGCTGCCCGGGCCGAATCTCGTTGAGTCCCGCCGCCCACGAGCGCGGCACGCGGGCCAGCGTCAACAGCGGTCCGACGATCGGTAATTGCACCTGGCCGCCGTGCGTATGCCCGGCGATCAACACGTCGGCCTGCGGCGATCCCAGGGCGAAATCGGGCCGATGCCCCACGCACAGGTGCAACACGCCCGCGGGCGCCGAGCGGTCATCCGCCCCCGATCGCTCGAAAGAGTCGCGCTCCGAAAGTCCCGTGATCCGCACGGTCCGTCCATCGCCCACGTCCAAATCGACGGACCGCGTTTCGTCGATCGCGACCACCCGCGTCCCTTCGAAAACCTGCGGCCAGTCGCGATAGTCGACGTTTCCCGCCACCGCGAACATTCCCAGCGGGGCGTCGAGCTTGGCGTCGAGAATTGCTTGGCGCAGGAGGTCGCGCTGCGCCTGCCACGCGGCGACCGAAGGCATTTGCAGGTAGTCGCCGGGAAACACGATCAAGTCCGGCTTCTCGGCCATCGCCCGCCGCAACACGTCCCGCTCGTATTCGCCCACGTCGTCGGTCTGAATGTCGGCGAGCACGGCAATCCGCAGCGGGCGGTCGATCTTGTTCGAGCGGATCTCGTAATGTGTCACCTCCAGCCAATGCGGTTCGACGAAAAATGCATCGACGCCGATTGCAGCCAGCAGCACGGCCAAGACCGCCGCGATAACCGCCCCGACACGCGACGCCTGCCACAAGAGCACACAGCCAGCCGCCGCATACAACGGCGCATGGACGAAAACGCCGAAGCACATAAGGCGCATCGACGCGAAGCTGGTCCGTTCGAGTCCCACTCCCATCACGGCGGCAACGACCAGCGCCGTCGCCGCAAGAGCGACGCCCAGGGCCTTGAACCAAAGAAAAGTCCGATTCCGCGACAAATGAAACACGGCCGCCCCGAGCACGGCCAACATCAACAAGTTGTAAGCGACATTCGCAAGCATCAAAACTCCGCCGCTCGACGTACCAGCCCCAACAGGCCAAAATTGTAAACTCCGCCAGATACCCTCGGTACGCTGCTGGCCCTACGCAACAAAACCCGAAAGAGTTCGCGTACCCCGAATCCCGACCCCTGAATCCCGACCCCTGAACTCATGCGTCTCCTCATGCTGGGCACCGGTCCCTTCGCCGCGCCCACGTTCGAAGCTTTGTACGCCGCGGGACACGACGTGGCCGCGCTCGTCACGCGCCCGCCACGGAACGTTCGCGATCGGTACAAGGGCGCGGAAAGCCCGCTCCCGCCGATCGCGCAGCGACACGGCACGCCCGTCATCGCACCGGAAGACGTGAACGGTCCCGCGGCCCGCGAACAGCTTGCGGCGTGGCAGCCGGATTTGCTCGTGGTCTGCGACTACGGCCAAATCCTCGCGCCGGAAACGCTCGCCACAGCCCGGCTCGGCGGGATCAACCTGCACGGTTCGCTGCTGCCCAAGTACCGCGGCGCGGCTCCGATCAATTGGGCGATCTACCGCGGCGAAACCGAAACCGGCGTGACGGTCATCCACATGACGCCGCAACTCGACGCGGGTCCGTGCATCGGCCAGGCTCGCACGCCGATCGGCGAAAACGAAACGGCCGCGGAAGTGGAAGCCCGCCTGTCGCAACTCGGCGCGCCGCTCGTGTGCGCGTGTATCGAGCAACTCGCCGCAGGCAAGGCGTGTGCGATTCCGCAGGACCCGGCTCAAGCAACCCGCGCCCGCCGCTTGCGCAAAGAGGACGGCGAGATCGACTGGACCCGACCGGCCCGCGCGATCCACAACCAGATTCGCGCCTTCATCCCCTGGCCGCGCTGCGCCACGTGGTTCCACCGCCGCGACGGCGAACCGCTGCGGGTAATGATCGACAGCACGCGCCTGACCGACGCCGCAACGCTTGCCACAATCGCCCCGCCCGCCGAATCGCCACCCGGCACGGTCCTCGGCAGCACCGCCGACCACATCCTCGTCCAAACCGGCAACGGCGCACTCGCCGTCCGCGAAATCCAACCCACCGGCAAACGCCGCATGTCCGCCGCCGAGTTTGCTCGCGGGTATCGCGTTCAACCGGGCGATAGATTCGGCCCAGCGCCTGCCGCACCGAAATAATCGGTGAGCGAGTAGTGCGAATGTCCGCAATTGGAACGTGAAAACAGCGGACGGACGTCTATCCGTTGCACACCGGCCGCTCTCGGGTAAAATCACGTCCTGAGTGTCGCGGACGCGGGCGAGGCCTTCTTTTGGGGCTTCGCGGATGCGCACCGCGCGTTTGGCAAGCCGGTGAATCGTTCGCTACGTTCGATCGCAAGGTTCGAGCGTGCGTCCCGCTTCGCGCTCGCCCTCCGCCGCGGCTTTGGCGTTTTGGCGTTTCTCCGCGGAATTCTTCGAGGGCGAGCATGACGAGCGAACCGGTCCTCTCCCCGCGCTATCCCGGCAACTGGACGCGGCGGCATCTGTTGGATGTCGAAAGCCTCTCGGCCGACGAAATCACCACGATTCTCGATACGGCCGAATCCCTCAAGCAAGCGACGGACGGCTGCCGCAAGAAACTTGCGCTGCTCGCCGGCAAGACCTGCGCGAATTTGTTCTTCGAGAACTCGACCCGCACGCGGACGAGCTTTTCGCTCGCCGCCCGGCGGCTCGGCGCGGACACGCTCGATTTTTCGTCGAGCGGCAGCAGCCTGTCCAAAGGCGAGACGTTCGTCGACACGGCCAAGAACATCGAAGCGATGGGCGTCGACATCGTGGTCACGCGGCACCGCACGCCCGGCACGCCGCATCTCTTGGCCCAGAACATTTCCTGTGCCGTGGTGAACGCCGGCGACGGAGCCCACTCGCACCCCACGCAGGGCCTGCTCGACATCCTCACGATCCGCCAGAAGCGCGGCCGCATCGAGGGTCTCACCGTCGCGCTCGTCGGCGACATCACGCACAGCCGCACGGCCCGCTCGAACATCTGGGGCCTGCAAAAACTCGGGGCACACGTGATCGTCTGCGGCCCATCGACGCTCGTCTCGCGCCGCTGGGAAGAGCTCGGCGTTGAAGTCGCCCACAACCTCGACGACATCGTGCCGCGGTGCGACGTGATGAACCTGTTGCGGATTCAATTCGAGCGGCAATCGACGCGACCGTTCCCGTCGGTCCGCGAATACGCGCTGCTCTACGGCATGAATCGCCAGCGGATGGCCCGCGCCAAAGACGACATCCTGATCCTCGCCCCCGGCCCAATCAACCGCGGCGTAGAAATCACTCCCGACGTAGCCGACGGCCCGCATTCGGCGATATTGGAACAAGTAACGAACGGCGTCGCGGTGCGGATGGCCGTGTTGTGGTTGGCGGCGGGTGCCCGTGATGCCGGCAGCTAGCCGAACGATGATCAAGTATCAAGTTTTAAGAATCAAGTTTCAAATAAGGACTTAAGGCACAAGGTTTAACCAGTGCGTTGCTCGAATCGGAGTTTACCTGCACATGTCGAACGGTTCGGCCAAGAATCGGAAGTACGACCTGGAGGAACGAACTGCGGTATTCGGCGAGTCGGTCATCGCGTTCGCAAAGACGTTGCCCAAGGACGCCATCACGACCACATTGGTATCCCAACTTGTTCGCGCTGCGACCAGCGTGGGCGCGAACTATTGCGAAGCCTGCGATGCCCAATCGAACAAAGACTTTCTGCACAAGATCGCCATTAGCCGCAAGGAAAGCCATGAAACCAAACACTGGTTGCGAATGGTCGCAGTCGCTGCGCCACAACACAAACAGCAGGCTCGAAAGCTCTGGCAAGAGGCACAACAACTCACGCTGATCTTCGCGACAATCGGTCGAAAAGCCGGCGAAAAGCAGCCGCCAAATCGCAAGTAGCGTGCCGCCGCACTCGCTATACCTTTTGCCTTCAACCTTATTTGAAACTTGATACTTGAAACTTGAACCTTGTCCCACCAGGTGCCAAGTGCCAACCCTCCACATCCGCAACGCCCGCCTCCTCGACCCCAGCCAGCGTCTCGACCGCTCCGGCGATCTGTTCGTCCGCGACGGCAAGATCGTCGCTTACGAAGCTCCGGCCGAGCCGTGTGACGTCGTCATCGACGCCCGCGACAAGATCGTCACCCCCGGTTTGATCGACATGCACGTCCACCTCCGCGAGCCGGGCCAAGAAGAGGACGAAACGATCGCCACCGGCACGCGGGCGGCGCTGGCCGGCGGCTTTACGTCGATCGCGTGCGTCGCCGATACCGATCCGCCGATCGACACCGAGGCCGACGTGCAATTCGTCCAGCATCAGGCCCGCCGTGCGGACAACTGCAACGTCTACGTCATCGCCTGCGTCAGCAAACAGCGGCAAGGCAAGGAACTCGCCGAGCTGGGCCAGCTTGCGGCGGTCGGCGTGGTCGGCTTCAGCGACGACGACGCGCCGATCGAGAATCCCGAACTCCTCCGCCGGGCGTTCGAGTATTCGCTGATGTTCGACAAACCGATTCTCAACCACGCCGAGGTCCGCGAGTTGGCCCACGGCGGCGTGATGCACGAGGGTCTCGTGTCGCTCGTGCTCGGCCTTCCCGGCATGCCGTCGTCGGCCGAAAACGTGATGGTCAGCCGCGACATCGCGCTCGCCGAATCGACCGGCGGGCGGCTGCATTTGATGCACATTTCCACGCGCGGCAGCGTCGATCTCACGCGCCACGCAAAGCAGCGCGGCGTCCGTGTAACCGCCGAGGTCTGTCCGCACAATTTCGCGCTCACGGACGAGTCGCTCTACACGTTCGACGCTAACTTCAAAACGAACCCGCCGCTGCGGCATCAGAAGCACGTCGACGCCTGCATCGAAGCGCTCGTCGACGGCACGATCGACGCGATCGCCAGCGACCACTCGCCGCTCGCGTCGGAAAAGAAAACGTGTGAGCTGGACCAAGCCCCGTTCGGCGCGGCCGGACTCGAAACGACGCTCGGTCTCGTCGTGACCAAGCTCATCGAACCGGGCCATCTCACGTGGTCGCAGGCGATCGAGAAGCTGACCATCAATCCGGCCCGCATCCTCGGCCTGGCGAACAAGGGCACGCTCGCCATCGGCGCCGACGCCGACATCACGATCATCGACCCGGCAGCCGAATGGACGGTCGACCCACGCGGCTGGCAATCGAAAAGCAGCAACACGCCGTTCGCCGGGTGGAAGCTAAGAGGAAAGGCGGCGGCGACGATCGTGGGCGGAAGGGTGAAGTGGACCGCGGAATCGTAAGGAAACTAGGAGACGCAATGTCGACTCACGAATTAGATAATCGATGTTGGCATGACTACTACTTTTGGATTGGGCCTCACGATCAGGCGCAGCCCGATCATTGCTTTTGGATAGATTTGTTTATTCTCGACTACATTCTCGGCGACCTTCTCCGACAAGATGCCGGCACTGCACCATGGATCATTCATCGACGCACTAAGCCCGACGACAAAGGCCACGAGTTTAAGTTGAGTTGCTTTGCTTTGCCAGAGAAGGCAAAGGCTCTTGAAGATTCAATTAGGTCTCACCCCGGTTTTGAAGCCTACCTGCGGTTCTTCGCATCGCCGGTGCCGCCAAATCCTCCGTTTCAGAGGCTAAAGCATGAATCGGAGCACGTGCCGTGGAGAGATTTTTCCGGCGGGCGGTGGCCAAAGGAATTCAACCGCCCATATTCACACTATGCATATGGCTTTTCGCGTGCCTACCTTGAACTCATCGCCGAAGTGATCGACGGATTGGGCCAGCCGCGTCCTGACCCGAATGACCCACAATCGCTAGCGACATTTTACGCGCAAGTGAGGCGCAAAGCTGATGATTTATGGACAAGCCAAGGATATGAGCCGTTTCTTCACCAGGTTGGAGCGGTATTTGGCTACGCATGGATTGAGGTTCGACCGCGCGGATTGAAGGGTATGCAACTCATCCTCTGACTCTTTGGCGAATTCGCCTCGTTATAACGTCGCGTAGTGTCGTATTCATCGATTAGTACTTGCTGGTTTCTCACGGGGCCGACGGCGTGCGGCAAGTCGGCATTGTCGCTGGCGCTCGCCGAGCGGCTGGGGGCGGAGATTCTCTCGCTCGACTCGATGGCCGTCTATCGCGGCATGGACATTGGCACGGCCAAGCCGACCGCCGCCGAGCGGGCCCGCGTCCCGCATCATTTGATCGATCTCGTCGAGCCGGACGTCGAGTTCAGCATCGCCGAGTACGTCGCGGCGGCGCATCGGGCGGTCGACGACATTCGCATGCGCGGTCGCGCCCCTCTGTTCGTCGGCGGAACGCCGCTGTATCTCAAGGCACTCCTACGCGGCCTGTTCGTCGGGCCGGCGGCCGATTGGGAGTTTCGCCGCCGCATGGAAGCGGAAGCGGCCGAACGCGGCGAGCAGCATTTGCACGCGCGGCTTACCGAAGTCGACCCGCAAGCGGCAGCCCGGCTCCATCCGCGCGATCGCCGCCGCATCGTCCGCGCCCTCGAAGTCTTCGAACAGACCGGCCAAACGCTCAGCTCGCAACAACAACAATTCGACCGCGCGCGACCGGCCGATGCATGCCGGTGCTTCGTGCTCGACCGGCCGCGAGCAGAACTCGTCGCCCGTATCGACGCCCGCGTCGATGCGATGTTCGCCGCAGGTCTCGTCGAAGAGACGCGCCGCCTACTGACGTCGCACACGTCACTGAGCCGCACGGCGGGGCAAGCGGTCGGCTATCGCGAAGTCATCGAACATCTCCGCGGCGAGCGCGATCTGCCCGCGACCGTCGAACTCGTCAAGCTTCGCACGCGGCAGTTCGCCAAGCGGCAAATGACGTGGTTTCGCAGTCTGTCTGAGTGCCGCACGGTCGCGGTGTCGGGCGAGATCGATGCCGCCAAAGTCGTTGACCGGATCGTCACGGCTCTTAACTCGGCGTCGCCGCATGTGCCCGGCGGGCAATGAGCCCCGCGATGTAACCCGCCTTGAAACCGGCGTCGATATTGACCACGGTCACGTTCGCCGCGCAGCTATTGAGCATGCCGAGCAGCGCCGTGATGCCGCCAAAACTCGCCCCGTAACCGACGCTCGTGGGCACGGCAATCACCGGACAGGCGACGTGCCCACCGACGACGCTCGGCAGCGCGCCTTCCATGCCCGCGGCAACGACGACGGCATCCGACGGCGCGATCTCGGGCAGTTTTTCCAGCAATCGTTGCGGTCCGGCGACGCCGATGTCCTGAATCAGCGCCCAGGCCACGCCCATCCAGTCGAGCGTTTCGCAAGCCTCCTCGGCGACGGGCCGATCGCTCGTGCCGGCCGTGACCACGGCGACGCGGCCCACGCGCGACGGCTCGCTTGCATCGGTCCTCCGCGGCCGCAAACGAAACGTGCGGGCAAGCGGATTGTACTCGCCAGCGGAGAACTCGCCGGAGAGTGCCGCCGCCTGTTCGGCGTCCACCCGCGTCGCAAACACATCGACGCCGTCCGCCGCCATCCGACCAACCGCCCTGCACAGCGCCTCGGCGGTCTTTCCCTGGGCGAAGATCACCTCCGGAAACCCGCACCGCCGCGGCCGGTCGAGATCGAGACGCACGTCGCCCAAGTCGGCCGTGGCCTCGCTCGCCCCGCCGCCCACTTCGCGCAAGAAGTCTTCCGCGGCCACTTCCCCGCGCACCAATTGTTCGGCCAGCAATCGTAGCAAGTCGTGATTCATCGCCGTATCGTACCGCATGACGCAGGCGGATTGAACCGACCGCCGGCGCGATGGAGCCGCTGCCGAAAAAAAGTTTCGGACCCGTATTGACGCAACGGCAGCATCTACGTTATGGTGATGTACGTCGATTCGACGTATATTGGGCAGATGGAGTTGGGAATGGCAAAAAAGACGTTTCACGGCCTGGGGACGCTGCAAAGCGAAGTAATGGAGATCGTCTGGCAGCGGGGCGAGGCGACGGTCGCCGCCGTTGTAGAGGCGATTTCCAAACGTCGCGTGGTCGCGTACACGACCGTGCTCGTCGCCATGCAAAAGCTCGCACAAAAGGGATGGCTAAAGCACCGGGCCGCAGGCCGGGCTTACGTCTACTCGCCCGCGCGAACGCGCGAACAGGCCAGCGGCGGCGTGCTAAAGGATTTACTCCAATCGGCGTTCGGCGGCGATCCGCGGCTGCTCGTTTCGCAGTTGCTCGATTCCAAGCCAATGAGCCGGGAACAACTCGACGACCTGCGGCGGTTGATCGACGAACGACGAAAGGCCCAGCGAGACTGACGATAATTCGGCGGTATCGATTTCGTTGCCTAGGCAAACGGGAGCGCGATCATGAACGAATGGCTCGTGTGGCTGGCGAACCCGCTCGACGATCTGGCCGGCTGGCCGCGGTTCGCGTTCGTCGTGCTTTGGCAGTCGACGACGATCGCCGGTCTGGCGCTGCTCGTTGTCCGGACGGCCCAAAAACCAGCGATACGCGCGTGGATTCTGCTTTTGGGAATCGTCGCCGCGGTCGCGGCGCCGATCGCTACGATCGGCGTGCGCGCCGCGGGCTGGGGAGCGGCATCCGACGCAAGCATTGCGACGAGCGGCTCGGGCGAACCCAATATCACGGCCGTGCAGCCCGATGATACAGGCGCGGAAAAGGACGCGGTCGCAGTCGAGGTCATGCCGGACGCGATGGTGGCGGCGCCAATTGCCGCCGTTCCCCCGCAAGCAAGGATTCCAAACGAGACAACGGACTTTCGTGAAATCGCCGAAGGTATTTGGGCTTCGATTAGTAGCATTCTGTCGATCGCCTGGATAGCAATCAGCGCGATCGTGAGCATTCGGCTCGTTCGGAGCTACGTTCGGATGCGGCGGATCGTCGGCCGCGCGGAAATATGCCGCGATCCAAGCGTCGTCGCGATCGTGACGCGAATTGCCGAGCGGTACGGCATCTTGACGCCGACGGTTTTGCTTTCCGACGGCGTAAAGAGTCCAGCAGCGTTTGGTATTTCGCCGGGCGTTGTCCTCGTGCAGCGCAACGATTCGCAGTTGTTTGCACCGAGCGGTGAGTTCCCGTCCGCCGCGTGGGAAGCCGTGTTGCGGCACGAACTTGCGCACCTTCGCCGGCGCGATCCGCTTTGCCGGATGGTTGTGGAAGCGCTCGTCGCGCTCCTCCCGTCGCCGGCGTTGTGGCACATGCGGCGAAAGTTCCACGCGGCGGCGGAAGAAGCCGCCGACGATTGGGCGGTGTACGACGGAACGAACGCGGTGGACCTGGCCGAACTGTTGACGACTTACGTGTCGAAATTGTCTTCGAACCCCATAGGAAGCGCCATGGACTCGAGCGATACGAAACGACGGATCCTGCGGTTGTTGTCGACTAACGTGCAAGTCGGGACGTCGCCGGCGGGACGATGGCGGGGCGTGCTGGCGGCTTCGGCGCTTACGCTCGTTGCCGCGGTTGCCGTCGCGCAGAAGCCGCCACAAGACGGTGATTCGGACAAGAGTACCGACGCCGCAAACGTAGCACAGGCGAACGAGAGTAATGCCAAAACGGCGACGACCGATGCAGCCGGCGCCGCCGACGTCGCGGCAGTCAATAGCCAGCCCTACGTCATCGAGCCGCCGGACGTCCTGACGATCGAAGTCGGCAAGCTCGTGCCAATAAGTCCGCACAAGATCGAGAAACTCGACGCATTGCAGATTGTCGTGGAGGGCACGCTCGTCAATGCGCCGATATCCGGGATCTACACGGTGAACTCAACCGGAGAAGTCAACCTCGGCCCGATTTACGGCAATGTGGTCGTCGCGGGCCTCACGGAAGAGGAAGCCACCGCCGCAGTTCTAAAGGACCTTAGTAAGATTCTTCGCGAGCCAAAAGTCGCGCTCACCATCGCGCAAATGAGCCAGCAGTATCACATCGAAGGCCAGCACCTCGTCGGGCCGGACGGCAACATGAATCTCGGCGTGTTCGGCCAGATTCACGTCAGCGGCCTCACGCTCGAACAAGCCAAGCGCGAGATCGAGAATAAGCTGCTGACGAGCCACTTCCAGCAAGCCTCGATCGCGCTCGACGTGAAATCGTACAACAGCAAGGCGTTCTACATCATCGAAGACAACCGCGAAGGCGGCGACCGGGTGACGCGGCTTCCCATCACGGGAAGCGAAACGGTTCTGGACGCGCTGGCGACCATCGAAACGCTGCGAATCCGCGATGGCACACAGATTTGGGTGACCCGCAAGGACAAAGCCGGCGAGCAGCAGAAGCTCGTGGTCGATTGGGATGCACTGGTTCGCGGCGACGATACGAAGACGAACTACACACTTCTGCCGGGCGATCGCCTGTTCGTCGCCCAACCGGATGCGAAACCTTCTGGCAACGGCCTACAGCGGCGGTAACGAGGCCGGTCGCGCGGCGAACGAGAAAATGCCCTTTTGCCATCCGCCCCCACGGGGAGCTATAATCAAAGGGCCAATCCTCTTCGCCGCGCGATCTATGCCGAGCGCACCCACTTTCTCGTTGACCGGCCAGTCTCTGGGCAAGTTCCAGGTCGGTCGTCGGCTCGGCGTCGGCGGCGTCGGCGAGGTCTACGAAGCCGAGGACACGCTTCTTGCGCGAACCGTCGCGATCAAGGTGCTCAACCCGCAGGTCGCCACCGACGGCGACACGGTCCGCCGGTTCATTCGCGAAGCCCGCGCGGCCGCCCGGCTCAACCATCCGAACGTCGTCGCGCTCTACGAGATCGACCAGATCGACGGCACGTATTACATCGCCATGGAACTGGCGGCCGGCGGCAGCGCTCAGGATGCGCTCAAGCGAGAAGTCCGCATTCCCTGCGAGCAAGCAACGCGGTGGATGGCCGATGCCTGCCGCGGTTTGATGGCCGCGCACGACCAAGGTGCGGTCCACCGCGACATCAAGCCGGCCAACCTGCTGCTCGATGCGGCGGGCGTCGTCAAGCTGGCCGATTTCGGTCTCGTCAAGCCGATCGGCCAAACCCCTGTCTCGACCACCGCGGCCGGCAACGTGCTGGGCACGCCTGCGTTCATGAGTCCCGAACAATGCCGCGGCGAGACGGTCGATTTTCGCAGCGACGTGTATTCGCTCGGCGCGACGTACCATGCCCTGCTCACCGGTTCGCCGCCCTACGAAGCGCCGAACGATTTTGGCGTGATGTACGCCCACTGCGCCTGCCCCGTGCCGGACCCGCGAGGGCTAGTTGCCGACCTTCCCGAAGCGTGCGCCGCGATCGTCGCCAAGGCGATGGCCAAGAACCCTTCGGACCGCTATGCGAATGCGCTCGAACTGCTCGCGGCGCTTTCGCGAGCGATCGGCGAGGAAGCTCCCGACGCATCGCTTCGTGCCGACGCGACGACGAAGCGCAATCCCGTCACGACGTCGCTCCCGCGCGTCGCCGATACGAGCGGATCGGCTCTGCGACAAAGCCGTGCTTCCGGCTCGGGTCGCCGCATCGCCGCGTTCGCGGCCGTTTTCGCGCTCGTGCTCTCGGCCATCTGGTGGAATAATCTCGACGGCGACGGGCCTGCGACCGTTCCGGCTAAGCCGACATCCGCGGCAAATCCGTCTCAAGCGAGCATCGCGCCAACGTCGCCCAGCCAAGCCGCCTCACCCGCCGCTGCGCCCAATGCGTCGCCTTCAGGCTCCGCGGCAAACGCCGCCCCGGTCGCGTTTTCCGCCGCCGACGTCCCGGACTGGGCGCGAAAGCCGCTCATGCCGATCCTGCTCCCCAATCGCGTGCTCGGCGACTTCGACGGCTACGCGGCCGATCTGCACGTCTCGTCGGACGGCTCGCTCGTTGCCGCCGCATCGGCAAAAAACGTCGCCTATGTCTGGTCGTTTCCCGATGGCAAGCTGCTCCACAAGTTCGAAGGCCACCGCAAGTCGGCCGACATTCCCTTCGGCGTCATGGCCATCGTCGTCCACGGACCGACGCACGTCGCCGTCACCGCGGGCGGAGACCGACAACTGATCCTCTGGAATCTGCAATCGGGCAAGCCGGTCCACAAAATCACGATGCCGCGCGAATCCGCGACCCTCTTCCGCCTGACGCTTTCCGCCGACGGCAAACGGCTCATGGCCAGCGGCGCCTGGGGCTTTTCGCTCTACGACATCGTCGACGGAAAACGCCTCGAAGAAGGCTCCGAAGTCGCCCGCATGACGCTCGCCCAGCGCTTTCCCACGAGCATGGCGTTTCTGCCGGGCGAAGACCGAATCGCGTCCGTGTCGTCGTCCGGCGTCGTGATGCTGCTCGACGTTCCGCGGCAACGGGCGGAAGTGGTGTGGCGGTTGCTCAATGGCGGTCTGGCGTGCGTCGGCGTGCTGCCCGGCGGCGACGATCTCGTCATTGGCGATGCTCGCACGGCCCTCGACGACAACAACAGCCCGATCCAAACGCCCCACGGCGGCAAAGTGATTCGCCTGCCCCTCGCATCGCGCAAGGCGGAAGTCCTGACGATGGGCGTGGGCACTCCGATGTGGATCGACGTCAGCCGGCGCCGCCCGCTCATCGCGGCGGGCGGCGCGCAGGCGAACAAGAAAGTCCGCCTCATCGACATCGCGCGGCAAACGACCTACGAGTTGACGACCGAAGTCCACGGCTGGGTCACCGCCGGCCGGTTCTCGCCCGACGGCATGCGGCTCGTCGTCGCCGGCTCGCGCGCCGCGCCCGGGAGCAACCGCAACGGTCTCCACGTGTTCGACCTGCCGGCCGAGATCGCCAAGTGAACGTGCTCGAACACATTTCGACGCATTGGCACTCGATCAACGAGCCGGCCCGCTTCGTGATGCGCTATGCCGCGGCCATCCGCGCGTATCTGTGCGCGTTCGTCGGCAACGAGCACGACGCCGACGAAGTCGCTCAAGAGTTCCTGCTCCGGTCGCTCTATCGCAATTTCGATCAATACCAGATCGCCCGCGGCCGGTTTCGTGACTATCTTCGCGCGGTCGTCCGCAACGCGGCCATCGACTACCTTCGCCGCCGCAAGATGCCGCAGGCGAGCGAGCTGGACATGGAAAACCTCGCCGACCGCGGCGAGTCCGACTGGACCGCGGCCTGGAGGGCGTGCACACTCGAACGCGTCTGGCAACAACTCGACGAGCACCAGCGGAACACGCCGGGCAATCTCTATTTCACCGTGCTCAAGACGGCGGTCGACCACGACGACGAAGATTCGCCGCACCTGGCCGCCCGCGTGTCGCAGCAATCGGGCCGCGAGTTCAAGCCCGACGCCTTCCGCCAACAACTCAGCCGCGCCCGCCGCAAGTTCGCCGAGCTTCTCATCGCCGAAATCAGCCAGACGCTCTGCGACCAAAGCGACGGCGAAGTCCGCGACGAACTCGCCGAACTGGGACTGCTGCCATACGTCGAAGACTTACTCTGAAAAAGGACGCAGTGTCTTGTCGCCGGCGCCGAAGATTCGCGGCGAGATTCTTGGGGTGTAACATTCCTCGTTGACATCGCGCCGGCGATGTGGTATGCTACCTGGCGTTGAAATGATGACTAACACGCGGCATACAACGTGTCGCGCGGCTGATACGCGGCGGAAGTCGGCGACCATGGGGACTCGACGTTCCGCCGTTCTAAATCGGTACGTTCGGGAGGTGTGATTCTCACACTATCTTCGGCGTCCGGCCCTGGAAGAGTGAACGCCCGGTTCGATCGTGCGCGCTGCGGCGCGGCGGAATCGAAGTCCGAGCGAGTACGAGGCTCGCAGTGCGCGCGCTTCGACGTCGACGACAATCGCGCTTCCCAAACAACACACAGTACGCGATGTTCGCCCCGCCCCCATTCAACCCGGAGTTGCCGTGCGAAGTCCTCGCAGAAAACACGTTCGAGCCCCGCTGAGGTGCTTGGCAAATTTCGGACAGTCGAGTGCGTTAATTTCCCGACGGTGGTTGACCCTCGAAGACCGCGGGCGCGAGGTAGTCGAGGGCGGAGTGTCTTCGCTCGTGGTTGTAGTACGCCAGGTAGCTGGCGATGTCGGCGCGGGCCTGGCGGCCGTCTGGGTATTCGGTCATTTCCAGCTCGGTCTTGATGGTCCCGAAGCAGGATTCCATGAAGGCGTTGTCGTAGCAGTTGGCGGCGCGGCTCATGCTCTGGCGGATCGCGGCGCGACGGAGGACCGCGCGGTAGTCATGGGCGGCATACTGGCTGCCGCGGTCGCTGCGGTGGATCAGGCCGGGCCGCGGCTGCCGGTCGCGGATGGCGTGTTGCAAGGCGTCGCGCACCAGCGTCTCGGTGAGGACCGAGGATTATACCGGACTTATTCACCCTCGATATGAATTGAGCGTTTGAGCGTCGTGCGTGGCGTCGGGATGAAATGCGGGCGCGGCGGCCCCTTCCCCGGTGGTTTGT
>QEVJ01000273.1 GCA_003576845.1 Planctomycetota bacterium | reverse complement strand
CAGGGGCGCGGGACTCGGGGCGCGGGGCGCGGAAAAACGCCTCGCTACCGAGTCCCGCGCCCCGCGCCCCTAGCCCCGTTCTCCCATGCCCAGCTTCAAGGATACCAACGGCCGCGAGTGGCTCGTGACGCTCAACGTGGCCCAGGTCAAGCGCGTCCGCGAGCGACTCGGCGTCAACCTGGCCGACCTGCAGGAAGGGAACTTGCTCACCCGGCTGGCTGACCCGGTCACGCTCGTCGATGTGCTGTTCGTCCTGGTTCAGCCGCAAGCCGACGAGAACAGCGTCACCGACGAACAATTCGCCGCGTCGCTCGGCGGCGACACGCTTTCGTCCGCCTCGACAGCGCTGTTGGAGGCGCTGTGCGATTTTTTCCCGCAGCCGACCCGGCTGATGCTCCGCAAAGTGCTGGCGCAGACGCAGGCTCGGCAAGCCGACGCGGTGACGAAGATCGAAACCGAAGGGGACGAACTGATCCGCACGGCGCTCGACAAGGCGATGAAGGTCAAGACTCTCCAAGTCGCGAGCCCAACTGGCGACTGATCCTCGCCATCGCCGGTCGCCTCGGCATCGATCCCGGCCCGTGGACGCTGCGGGAATTGCTGGCGATGGACGAGGCCCGCCAGACCGATCGTTGGAACCACACGGCGATGACGTGTGCCCTCTTGGCGAACATCCACCGCGACAAGAAGAAACGCTCCAAACCGTTCATGCCGGCCGACTTTCATCCGCTGGCCAAGCCAAAGCATGACATCGTCGTCGGCATCGAAGCCCTCAAGGACTTCATTCCTCCCCAGCCCCCAGTCCCCAGCCCCTAGCCCCCGTTCATGCCCGCTTCCGCCTCTGCCATCCGTGCCGGCCGCGCCTTCGTAGAACTGTTCGCCGAAGATTCGCAGCTCGTGCGCACGCTCAAGGCGAACGAGAAGCGGCTCAAGGATTTCGGCAACAACATCCGTAACGTCGGCCTGGGACTCGCCGGCGTGGGCGCGGCGATTATCGCGCCGCTTGCCGTCGCCGCCAAGACATTCGCCAACGCGGGTGATTCGCTCGACGAAATGAGCCAGCGCACGGGCGTCTCGGTCGAATCGCTTTCCCAACTGCAGTTCGGTTTGGACCTGGCCGGATCGAGTCTCGAAGGCTTCGAGAAGGCCGTTCGCCGGGAACAGAAGACGCTGGCGGAAGCGGCCGGCGGATCGAAAACCGCGCAAAAAGCGTTCGCCGACCTGGGACTGGATTGGAAACGGCTGCAGCAGTTATCCCCCGAGGAGCAGTTCCTGGCCGTCGCCGAGACGATCTCCCGCATTGACGATCCGGGCCGACGCGCCGCAGCGGCGCTCGAAGTGTTCGGACGCGGCGGTGCGGAATTGTTGCCGCTGCTCACGATGGGCGCGGACGGAATCCGCAAGCTGAAGATGGAAGCGGACGCGCTCGGCCTGACAATGAGCACGAAGAATGCCCAGGCGGCGGCCGCGTTCTCGGATGCGATGGATACGGTCGCCAAGGTCGTGCGGCAGATCGCCATCACGGTCGGCGGCGCACTGGCACCCGTGCTGACGCAGATCGGGCAGGTGTTCATCACGAACCTGACCGCCGTCCAAGCGTGGGTTGCTGCCAATCAGCAAGTCGTCAACGTCGTGGCGGCTGTGGCTGCGGGTGCTGTAGCGCTGGGGACGGCGCTCGCGGGGCTCGGCGTAGCAACGTCGGCCGTCGGCTCGGGCATCGGCGTCGTGGCGAGCGCGTTCACGACGCTAAACAGCTTGATCGGCGGCGCGGTCGCCGTGGTCGGCGCACTCGCTTCGCCGATCGGTATCCTCGTCGCGGGGCTAGCGGCGCTGGCCGCAGCGACGATTGACTGGTCGGGCGCATGGGCGTCGATCAAAGACTTCGGCGCGACGGCGCTACAGACTCTCGCCGGCGGGTTCTCGGCCGTGCAGCAAGCGGCGCAGCCGGTATTCGAGTCGATCGCTTCGCACGCCGCCGATCTCTGGCAGCGTTTACAGCCGGTCGTCGAACTGGTCACCGGCGCGCTGACGACCGCGTGGCAATCGGTCGCCGACGCCGCCACGGCCGTGTTCGGCTGGATCGGCCAGCAGATCGATGCCAACCGCGCGGTTATTCAGGAATGGGGCACGCTGGCGATGGAAGTCTGGCGGAATGCGGCCGAGGGTGCGATCGCCTTGTGGGGCGGCATCGTCGACGCGGCCACCACGGCGCTCGGTTGGATCAGCGAGCAGTGGCAGAACCTGTTCGGCCAGACGTTCACCGAAAGCCTGGCCACGGCGTTCGGTTGGTTCGCAGGGTTCATCCGTGACGTGCTCGACATGCTGAGCTTGCTGACCACCAACTGGTCGCTCACCTGGGAACTCGCCAAGAATGCGGCGGGGACGGCACTGTTCTTCGTGCTCGACCTCGTACCCAAGACGGCCCACGCGATCATCGGCGTGATTCGCGGCGCGGCGGACGCCGTCGGCGAATTGATCGCGGCGATCGCCACCGGCGACTTCGACGCCATTGGCGCGCGCATGGCGACGCTGTTTGCCGAG
>QEVJ01000272.1 GCA_003576845.1 Planctomycetota bacterium | reverse complement strand
CAGGGGCGCGGGACTCGGGGCGCGGGGCGCGGAAAAACGCCTCGCTACCGAGTCCCGCGCCCCGCGCCCCTAGCCCCGTTCTCCCATGCCCAGCTTCAAAGATACCAACGGCCGCGAGTGGCTCGTCACGCTCAACGTGGCCCAGGTCAAGCGCGTCCGCGAGCGCCTCGGCGTCAATCTGGCCGACCTGCAGGAAGGGAACTTGCTCACCCGGCTGGCCGATCCCGTTCTGCTCGTTGACGTGCTGTTCGTCCTCGTTCAGCCGCAAGCCGACGAGAACAGCGTCACCGACGAACAATTCGCCGCGTCGCTCGGCGGCGACACGCTCTCTGCGGCCTCGACAGCGCTGTTGGAGGCGCTGTGCGATTTTTTCCCGCTGCCGACCCGGCTGATGCTGCGCAAAGTACTGGCGCAGACGCAGGCTCGGCAAGCCGACGCGGTGACGAAGATCGAAACCGACGGGGACGAACTGATCCGCACGGCGCTCGACAAGGCGATGAAGGTCCAGACTCTCCAAGTCGCGAGCCCAACTGGCGATTGATTCTCGCTATCGCTGGTCGCCTCGGGATCGATCCCGGTCCGTGGACATTGCGAGACCTGCTCATGATGGACGAAGCCCGGCAGACCGATCGCTGGAATCACACCGCCATGAAGTGCGCCCTGATGGCCAACATCCACCGCGACAAGAAGAAACGCTCGAAACCGTTCCTGCCCGACGACTTCCACCCACTGGCCAAACCTAAGCCGAACATCGTCGTCGGCATTGAAGCCTTGAAAGACTTCGTTCCCGCGAGTCCCTGATTCCCGCCTTCTGACTCTCGATCCCTGTTCTCATGCCTGCCTCCGCTTCCGCTATCCGTGCCGGCCGTGCGTTCGTCGAGTTGTTCGCCGACGACTCGCAGATGGTCCGCGTGCTCAAGTCGGCAGAGAAGCGGCTGAAGAATTTTGGCGCGGCGATTCGCAACGTCGGCCTGGGTTTGGCCGGCATCGGCAGCGCCATCACCGCGCCGCTGGCGCTCGCGGCCAAGACTTTCTCCAACGTCGGCGACGTGTTCGACAAGATGAGCCAGCGCACCGGTCTGGCCGTCGAGTCGCTCTCGCAACTGGCATTCGTGTTCTCGCAATCCGGTTCGAGCCTCGAAGATTTCGAGAAGGGTTTTCGGAAGCTCCAGCAGAACATGGGCGAGGCCGCGAGTGGCTCGAAGACGGCACAGGATGCCTTCGCCGCCATCGGCGTCGACTTCCAGAAGCTGCTGGCGCTCTCGCCCGAAGAACAGTTCTTCGCCGTCGCCGAAGCAATTTCCCGGATCGAAGACCCCGCGCTGCAAACGTCGGCGGCGATGGACTTGTTGGGCCGCGGCGGGGCGGCGCTGCTGCCGACGATGCAGATGGGCGCGAGCGGCATCCGCGAGATGATGCAGCAGGCGGACCAACTCGGCCGCACCATGTCCGGCCCCACCGCCAAGAGCGCCGCGGCGCTCAACGACGCGCTCGATGCCCTCAATCGCGTTTGGCAAGCGATCGTGTTGACGGTGGGTGCGGCGGTCGCACCCGCGATCACTGAGTTTTCGACCCAGGCCACGGCCGTCGCCGCCCAGGTACGGGCGTGGATCGCCGACAACCAGCAACTCGTCACCACGCTCGGCGCAGTCGGCGTTGGGCTGACTGCCGCCGGCACGGCGCTCGCCGGCATCGGCGTGTCCGTCTCAGCGCTCGGTTCGGGCATCGGCCTCGTCGCCAAGGCGTTCACCAGTTTCAACGCACTGCTCACCGGTGCCGGCGCACTGCTCGGTGTGCTGACTTCGCCGATCGGCTTGCTGGTGGCTGGATTGGCGGCGCTGGCGGCGGCAACCGTCGATTGGTCGGGCGCTTGGGCATCGATCAAGGAAGTCGGCGCGAACGCCCTCGAAACGCTCACCGGCGGGTTCTCAGCCGTGCATCAAGCGGCGCAGCCCGTGTTCGAGTCGATCGCTTCGCACGCTGCCGATCTCTGGCAGCGCTTGCAGCCGATCGTCGAACTCGTCACGGGCGCATTGACCTCAGCGTGGCAATCGGTCGCCGACGCCGCCACTGCCGTATTCGGTTGGATCGGCCAGCAGATCGACGCCAACCGCGCGGTGATTCAAGAATGGGGCACGCTGTTCGTCGAAGTGTGGCGGAATGCGGCCGAGGGTGCGATCGCCTTGTGGGGCGGCATCGTCGACGCGGCCAGCACCGCGCTGGGCTGGATCAGCGAGCAGTGGCAGAACCTGTTCGGCCAGACGTTCACCGAAAGCTTGGCGACCGCCTTCGGTTGGTTCGCCGGATTCGTCCGCGATGTGCTCGCCATGCTGAGCCTCTTGACCACGAACTGGTCGCTGACCTGGGAACTAGCGAAGAATGCGGCGGGGACCGCGCTGTTCTTCATTCGCGGCGCGGCGGACGCCGTCGGCGAATTGATCGCGGCGATCGCCACCGGCGACTTCGACGCCATTGGCGCGCGCATGGCGACGCTGTTTGCCGAGGCCTTTCAGGATCAGATGTCCCAAGAGACGCCGTTTACCGGCATTCTCGAAGACTTCAAACGCGAACGCGACGAACTCATCGCCCAGATGCAGGCCGAGCGCGACCGCGTTCGCGCCGATCGTGCCGCGCAAGATGCCGCGTCGCGGCCCGCGACCACGCCCGGCGTCGGCGCTCGACCGGCATTGCCCGGCGCGCCGCCGCCCGTTCCCCAGCCGCCCGCCGAAGAGCAAAAGCAGTCCGACAAGCTCAAGGAAATCATCGACCAATTGGACGCACTCAACGGCGCAACCCGCGACGTGGAAGCGGCCGCCAAGAAGTCCGCCGGCGATGCGGCGGACTTACTCGCCGTCGGCACGCGCGAAGCGGCCGAAGCGATCCTCCGCCACGAAGCGGGCCGCGACCGCGATCGGCAGGATCGCGTTCAACGCGACCAACTGGCCGAGCAGCGCAAGGCCACCCGCGCCCTCGAAGACATCGACCGCAGCCTCCGCAACACGGCCATGCTCGCCGTGGCGAATTTGTAAGGATCGAGGATTGAGGATCGAGGGGCGAGGGCAGAACCGGACCGGTTCTCTTTCATCCCTCAATCCTCGATCCTCAATCCTCATCCCTACACATGCCCTTCGTCATCCGCGAACAGTTCCGCCGCGACGCCACGAAGTCGGCCGACAACGTCGTCTTCGAGCGCGGCTGGACCGT
>QEVJ01000271.1 GCA_003576845.1 Planctomycetota bacterium | reverse complement strand
TCGGGGCCGACTCGTGGCTGGACGATGCCGATGAGGTCGATTCCGCCGACGAAGCCCGCGAGTCTCACGCGGCGCTCGCCTTCGCCCGGCAAATCGTCTACGCCTTCGCCGCGGCGGGAAAGGATGGTGCGGCATGATCGCCCACGCCACACCCGACGCCCCGCGGTGGACGCTTGAAAGCCCGCTGGCCGGCTTCCTGGCCGCGGAGTTCTCGCCGTACATCGCCGAACTTGCCCCGAAGCGACGTGGCGGAAACCGGCACACCGTGACGAGTTGGCTTGCCACGTTCATCGTCAAGTTGCAACGCCCGCCCGTGCTCGGCGACCTGAATCTTGCCACACTGGATTCGATCCGACAGACGTTCGGCCCGACGGAACTATCGGCACCCGAGAGCTTCGCCACGACGTTCTACGCCGTGTGGGAGTGCGCGGCCAAGCATGTACCGCTAGGACCGCGGCCGATGCGCGACTGGGGCCGCACGGGCGTTGCGTTCCACGGTCCGGCGAAGTGGAGCAAAGCCGAACGGAATCAACTCTTGGCGGCAGCCGAGCGCGTAGGCGGCACGTTCCAACGGCGCCTGTCGGATGGTTCGCTTGTCGAGATACCGCGAGCCGTGTGGTTCGCCGCTTACGTTCGCATCGCCCGGGCCACGAGCCTGCCGTTCTCACGCATCCCCGAGATTCGCTGCGGCGATATCACGACGGCCGGCGTATTGGCCGTCCGCCCGCGTCGGCGTGGCCATCCGCCAGAGGCGTTTCAACTGAACAAGGCCGCGCGGGCCGCGTGCAAGCCGCTACTTGCCGAACCGGGCGACAGTCTCTTGGGCGTCACGGCGTCGGAGAGTTCATTGCGGATATGGTTTCGCCGCGTGCGCGCTATCGCGAAACTCGACTCGCGAGACGGCTATCGGCTCGTGCTGCCGAACTGGAAAACCGACCGGCCGCAACGTGACGTGCGGATGTTCGATCCGGTCGGCGTCGAAAAGTTCCATCTCGACTCACCGCTCGGCGAGTTCGTCCGCGACTGCTACTTGCCGCAGAAGTTCGCCATTCGCTCGCCAAAGACGCGGGCCACGTATGGGATGCTCGTCAAGCAGCTTACGGAAGCACTCGGGCGCGCCCCGCTCGTGCGCGACTTGACGGAAGAGAATATCTGCCGGCTGTTGCGCTGGTGCGAGTCGCGCGAAATGTCGCCGCATACGGTCGAACAACGACAGCACTTCGCGGTTGCGCTGGCGAACTTTTGCAGCAAGCGGCGGCTGATATCGTGGTGGGTCGAACTGCCACGCTATCCGACGCCCGACATTGTTCCCGACTCGTGGAAGGTCGATGAAATGAATGCCATCTTCGCCGCGTGCGCGAAGATGCCGGGCGAATACTGCGGCGTGCCTGCGCCCGACTGGTGGCGCGCGTTTCATTGCGTGCTGTGGGATACAGGCGAAAGAACGTCCGCCATTCTGGCAATCGAGCCGCAATGGTTGAACGTCGAAACCCGCGTGCTCGTCATTCCCGGGCCGGCTCGCAAAGGTGGACGAAAGGCCGCGACGTATGAGTTGAAACCGCATACGATCGAAGCGCTAGGCCCGCTCTTGGCCGCGTGTCGCGAGTCGGGACGTTCGCGCTTGTTCGCATTCGCTGGATCGAGTTGCACGTTCTACAACCACTACACGGCGCTCTTGAAAGCGGCTGGGCTACCTTCGGGGCGCAAGCACAAGGGCCAGAAGATTCGCCGGACGTTCGCCACGTTCGTTGAACTGGCCGGCGGCAACGCAACCGAAGCGCTGGGCCACTCGGCGCGGCGGGTGACGACGGAGCATTACTTGGACCCGCGGGTGATTCGCAAGCCCGCGGCGAATCTGCTGCTGCCCGATATCACGGGCGACGAACCCAAGCCCGACGAACCGAAAGGCGGTGCGGCATGATCGACGCCACATTCTTCCGCTATTGGTTCGACGTGTTCAAGCCCGAAGCCGCGGAGCGCATCAACCACGGCACGATGCGAGACTACGATCGGTTCATCGGCGACTTCGCCACGTTCACCGGCCGCGACTTGCCGATCGGCGAAGTTGACGACGCGAAACTCCGTGCGTTCGGCGACTGGCTCGGCGGGCATCTTAGCTTATCCTCGTGCGCCGTCACGAATAGGCTGCGGCTCGTGCGGGCGGTGGCGCGGCACCCGCGCCAAAGCGAAGCCCCGCCGGAAGCGCCCGCCGTCGCCGCATTGACCAGCGATGCCCCGCCGGGAACGCTGCTGCATTTATTCGAGACGAGCTATCTCACGGAAAACCGGCTCGCCGATCGGACGTGCAAAGCGTATCGAATCCAACTCGCGGACTTCGCCCGCCACCTGGGGCGACTGCCGACGTTGGACGACTTGAACCGCCAGACGATCAACACCTACTTGGCGGCGTTGGAAACGAGCGGCCGTTCGCTGGTGACGATCAAGGGCCGTTGGAACGTGCTACGGCTCTTGTGGCGGCACGCATGGAATGCCGAGCTTGTGGCAGACCTGCCGCGCGGCATTCGCAAGCTGAAAATAAAACCCACTATT
>QEVJ01000122.1 GCA_003576845.1 Planctomycetota bacterium | reverse complement strand
CGAAGTGCTCGACGTTGCGCGACTGAGACTCCAGTCCCAGCGATGTCAAGATCCGCGTGATCGTATGCTCCTCGCAACACAGCACCGTTCCCGTGACCCACTGAGCAAACCGCGCCCACCCGCCCAACGTAAACTCGCCGCGAAACGGCGACCGCAGCGATTGCCAACACGACCACAGTCCCTTAGCATCGTCCATGACGCTCTCCTTTCGGGTATCGAGCAGGCCAAAAGCAACCGCATGATGTCCCGAAAGGGGCGTCCTCTCAAACGCCAAAAAGTGCTGGAAACTACTGCCTAAGAGATCGCCAGATTTCCAAGGCTCGATCGCGATCCGTTATTTTGTCGAAACGAACCTTGTTGTGGCACGGTCTCCCGACCGTGCCAGTCGCCCGGCCACAGGTCTCCCAGCGTCGCCAACCAACCCCGCCTTCTCGACGGACCGCCGCTCGCGAACGATAATCCGCGGCATGGAACGTTATCGTATCCGCCCGGAATCGGCCGTCTACTTCTTGACGTACTCGGTCGTCGAATGGCTGCCGATTTTCATCGACGAAGGGGCATGCCGCGTCATTACGGACAGCCTGACGTTTTGTCACAGTAAAAGAATCTGCGCGTCAACGCGTTCGTCCTGATGCCGACGCACAGGCACGCGATCGCGTTCGATGCCGACTTCGACGCAGCGCGGTTGCTCGCCGCGCTCGCCGACTTTCGCAAGTTCACAGGCCGGCAACTCAGCGACGCATGCGGCCGGCGGTTTCCAGCGTGTTTCGCCGAAACGCTTCGCGAGCAATCGACCGCCGACCGCCAGCGCCGGCTATGGCAACCGTAGCGACACCCCGAAGCGATCGAGTCCGAGCCGTTTTGGCGGCAGACGTTCGACTACCTGCACGAGAATCCGTGCCGAAAGGGGCTGGTTCGCCGGGCACAGGAGTGGCGATTCTCTTCGGCGGCGTACTACGTCTCCGACGGCAAAGCCGAATGCGCCGTGCCGATCAGTCTGTTGATGTGGTGAGTCGCGCGGCGGTTCGGGGAGACCTGCGGACGCGCCGCGCGGCACGGTCGGGAGACCGTGCCACAACGAGTCGAATGGGACGTTCAATCTTTTCCTGTATACATAAGAGATCGCCAGGTTTCCAAGGCTCGATCACGATCCGATATTTCGTCGAAACAAATGGTTACGATTGCAAGCCCATTCGTTTTCCCTTTTTCGCCGCTGAGTTTCCAATAGCCGTCTCCTTCTTCGGACGCCAAAGAGATCGTTGCCCAACCCGGTGGATTCGCGTCGCGGTCGTCGATGACTTCGAGAAAGTCTTCGGCCAACGGGACTTTGCCGACGGCTTCGAGAGGCGACTTCTTCGGCTCGGCGTTATAGACGAAGCTTGAAACGCGCACGGTCACACGATCGCCCCAGCAGACGAAGGTAGTGTTGTCGTCTTCCCAATCGCAGTGCCACCACCCGGGCACCGCGACCGACCATTGCCCCGGCAACGCACGTCGCACCACGTGACGCAGGAAACCGATTCGCGACGTATCCGATGCCAGAGTTTCGTCGCACTCCGCGTACTCCGTCAGCAATTGCTCGATTTCGGCGATTTCGTCTTCGGGAAGCGTGACCGAAGGATCGCAGGCGCGGGCTCGCCTGAAGCAGGTAAGCACTCGCTCGTATCTCCGGCGTTCTTTATCATTCTGCGGCACATTCCAATTCAATTCGGTCCAGCATAGCACGAGGGCATATCGCTTCCAGAATAGCTCGTCCAGGCCGCGATTCCACCAGGAGAAGTGACCAGCCGCCGCATGAATCGGCGGGTCCGTCGAGGCGGCAATGTCACGGAGCCACGATAGAGACCGGAACCCCATCGACGTCATGGCGAATCCCTTCATGTTGGCGACCGAAGGATAACCGATCGACATTGACAGCATGATCCGGCTTTTGTCGTCGTCGCTACATGGTTTCGCGATGGCTCGAAACAACCACGCCATTTCGGTTTGCATGTCTTCAAAATCCTGGTTTGTCCAATAACCCGTTTCATCGAGTGACTCTTGTTCTTCGTCGATGATCCATTCAAGCCGCATGCGGTCGGCGAGTCGACGGAGGATGTCGACAAGATAGGCGTGATAGCCCGGACCGCAGGACGAGGTTTTTGCCGAGCACCAGAGCTTGCCGTCGTTGAACCAAAGCTCGACGTTCTCTTCCGCCGGATGAAGCGCGACGTACACTCGCTCGTCGTCGCGTGAAAACGAAACGAATTCGCGCAATGACTCATCTGGAATTGCGGCGAGGAATTCTTCGCCGATTCGATCGAGGTCGACCGGCGAGATGGGCGCACCGTCGCGGGCGATTGCGAATAGGTAGAGCCCGAGCCCCATGTGCTCGCCCGCGGGTTGAGGATCAAGTGTCAGCCCGTAACGCGATCGAATCGAATTGCGCCGACGGCTTCCGCTATGGGCGGAGGTTATTACTTCTTCTCCGCCAGCTTCTTCTCCAGCGCCTCGACGTGCGTCTTGATATGCGGCTCTAGCTCCGCGATCGAGTTGCTTCGCATCAGAATTTTGCCTTCGGCGTCGATGAGGAAGAGCGTGGGGACGCCGCGGACGCCGTATTTGGTGGCTACTTCTTGGGGTTCTTTGCCGAAGAGCGTGATCCAGGGGATTTCGTGCTCGCGGAGGTGCCGCGTGAGGTCTTCTTTGTTCGTGTCGATGCTCACGCCGACGAGTTCCAGCCCGCGGGCGGCGTATTTGGCGTGGACGTCCTTGAGCCGCGGCTCCTGGTCGAGGCAGAGCGTACACCACGTGGCCCAGAAGTCGACGAGCACGATCTTGTCGCGGTAGTTCTCCCACTTGAGGGCTTCGTTGCCGGTGGTCGTGCCCGCGAGGTCGAACGGTTTGCCCAACAGGGCGCTGGGCGGCACCGGCGGCTTGCCGAACCGCTGGCCGATGTAGGCCAGATCGAGATCGACGCTGCGGGCGAACTGCTCGCCGAGCGACTTGTACCAGGCGTCGCGCTCGCCCTCCGGCAGGCGGTCGACGGCGTCGGTCGCAAGCTGGGCCATCCGCAAGTGGCGATTGCTCAACTCTTCGGCGGCGAGGTACGCCTTGGTCTCTTCGAGCAGCTTAGGAATCGCCGCGGCGTCGACCGTTTTCACGTCGAGCAGCTTCCGTTCGGCGTCGACGAAGCGGACGAACTCGGCGGCGCGGCGGCCCTTGTTCTCGCGCTCGGCGTCGGCGAGCTTGACGAGGGCCGTTTGGGCTTCGGCGTTGCCGTCGACGGCCGCTTCGTGCAGCACCTTGAACTTGGCGAGCAAGGCCGTGCTCTTGTAGCCGGGCGATGCGTCGGGTGAGGCGATCACTTCGTCGGCAAGCGCGATGAACTGGGCCACGAAGTCGGGCGTTTTGCGGACGGGGCGAGGGCGGTTGACCATCTCGACGATGAGCCGCATGTGGGCCTCGACATCGATCTTCGGCGGCGCGGCGGGAGCGGCATCCGCGGGTGGCGTGTCTGCGGCGGGTGCGTCGGCCGGCGGCGATTGCGGTTTGTCGGTCGGATCGGCGGCAGGCGCGGCGCCGCCGGGCTTGTCGCCGGCCGGTTTGTCGGTTGATGGTTTCGCGTCGGGGGCATCGCCGGCGGATTTCGCGCCAGGCGTATCCGCGGGTTCATCGCCGGTTGCCGGTTTTTCCGCGTCTCCTTGGTTCCCCTTTGCCGCGTCCGCTGGCTTTGCGGTTTCGCCGGAAGCGGGCTGTGCCGCGGTTGCGTCCTTTGCCGCGGGCTTGGGAGAATCCGGCGTCTTCGCGCCGGGCTTTTTGGAATCCGAGGGCTTGCCCCGCGCCTGTTCGTCGCGTGCCGCGCATCCGGCGAACGCGACGGTCGCAAGCAAGCAAACGGCAGCCAGCAAACGGTTCATCCACGCATCCGAACGCATGATTCGCACTCCGCTAAACGATAGAACGGCAACTTCCCGAACGTTTGTGCTGTGGGGCGTCCGTAAAGTTTAGCAGATGCCAATTCCCGCCGCCAAATTCGCGTCGTCAGGGAAAACCAGCGTCGCTTGCGCGATGACGGGCGTCATTTCACCGGCGAAATCTCGCCGAATTCGCGGTTGAGGATCGGGTAGTGCTTCCAATCGCGGTAGTCGAAGTGCCACCACTCGAATTCGTAGACGGCGAATCCTTCGGCTTCCATGGTGCGGCGGAGGAATTCGCGATACCAGCGCTGCCGCGACGTGCCGCCGGGATATTCGGGGAACGACCGCGGCGAGAATTCGTCGTAGCCGGCGACCATCGGAATCGGCTCGCCCGTTTTGAGGTCGCAGAGCGTCAGGTCGACCGCACAGCCGCGGTTGTGGCGCGAGCCGTTCGCCGGGTTGGCGACAAAGTCCTTCATTTCGGCGGGTGTCGCGTCCCAAAACATCTTGGTCACGTGCCAGGGGCGATAGGCGTCGTGGATCAGAAGGCCCAGTCCCAGTTGGTTGAGCCGCTTGTGGGCCCGCACGACGGCTTCGGCCGCGGGGCGCTGCATGAACGCGCGGCCTTCCTTGTAGAACACCGCGCCGGTGAAGTTGTTCGTCGTGGCGTAGCGGACGTCGAGGCGAATCGTCGGATCGAGCTTGACCAGTTCCACCAGGTCCGGCTCGCGGAACGGGCCTTGTTCGGCGGGCGGCGTGGCAGCGAGCGCTTCTTTGCGGAGTTCGTCGATCGGCCGCACCGGCTTGATCTGAAACGTCTGGCCGTCGCGCGTGCCGACTTCGCGGCGTTCGAAGGTCACGTCGGCGGCGACGACTTGCGTTGCGCGGCCTTGGGCGTCGCGGGTGAAACGCAGCTTTTCGTCGTGATACAGTCCCTCGCCGGGAAACGCGAATTCGTTCTCGCCGAGTTCCGCTAGCGGATAGTAGTAGAACCACTCGATGAGCGCGACGAGGCGGCCGCGGTCTTCGAGAATGTAGAGCGTGTTGTGATCCCAACCGTACTCGCCGGTCAGGCCCTTCCAGCGCTCGGGCACGTCGGCGGGGATTTCGTCTTTGAGCCGCTCGTAGCGCACGGCGTCGATCGTGACCGCGCCCTCGCCGGTCGGCTTAACTTCGGGACCATAAGCGAGCACGTCGTCGACGACGAAGCCGTCGGCCAAGGCCCGGAGCTCGAAGCGGAATCCGTTGCGGTAGAGATAGAGCTTTTCGCCGACGGACGCGATTTCGATTTGCTTTTCGCCTTCACCGCTGCGGTATCGCCCGGCGATGGCTCGTGCGCGGCCGGCGTCGACGGGACCGGACGTGGCGAACTTGGGCCGTTCCTTCTTGTCGCGCTGGGCGAGCATGCGCCGCAAGGCGTGGTCGGTGATTCGCTTGACGAGTCCATTTGCGCCGTCGAGCGAGGCGACGGCGATTACGCCCAACTTCGCGTCGGGCAACGCTTCGAGTTGCGTCGAGAAGCCGTAGACCGCCCCGCCGTGGCCGACGCGGCGGTGGCCTTCGAAGTCGGCGAGTTGGAAGCCGATTCCGAATCGCCGCGCCTCGTTCTTCGCGTCGCGGTCCTGCATCATCGCGGCGAGCGTTTCGGGCTTGAGCAACGGCCCGCTCTCGCCCTGCCCGCCGTTGAAGATCGCGCGGACGAATTTGGCGAGGTCGAGGACGCTGGAATAGAGGTTTCCTGCCGGAGCGGTGCCGAGGGCGAACTTGGGCGCGGCAAAGCGGCGGCCGTCGTAGGTCCACATCCAGGCCGCGGCAAGGTCGCGTTCGACGCTCGGCGTGAGCGTGAAGCCGCTTTGCCGCATGGCCAGCGGGGCAAGAATCCGATCGTCGATCCACTTCGAGAACGCGACGCCTTGCGACTTTTCGACGACCTGGCCGACGACGGCGATGCCGGCGTTGGAATACTTCGTTCGCGTGCCGGGCTTGTAGACGATTGTCGTGTCGTTGAGGCTCGCAACGGTGGCGGCGAGCGTCGGTTCGGTCGGATCGAAATAGTTGCCGACTGGCGACTCGCGCACCAGGCCGGCGCGGTGCGACATGAGGCGCCGCAGCGTGATCGGCGCGTCGAACGGGTTGTGCGGCTCGAAATCGGCGAGGTAATTGCCGACGGGCGCGTCGAGATCGAGCTTGCCTTGCTCGACGAGTTGCATCACCGCGATGTCCGTGAACAGCTTGGAGACCGAACCGACGCGATAGACGGTCCGCGCTGTGGCCGGTTTCTGCCGCTCGGCGTCTTGGAAGCCAAAACCTTCCGCCCAAACGGTGCGGTCGCCGTCGACGAGGGCGATCGAGAAGGCCGGAAGATTCTTGGCTTCCAGCTCGGCGGCGATCACACGCCGCAGGTCGGCGGCGACGTCTTCGTATCCGGCGACGGGAGCGACGTTTGCCGCTTCTTCTTCGACCGCCATCAACGTGCCGCCGACGGCAATCGAGAGAGACATCGTTATCAATACCAGGCTCGCATAGTGCATCGCACGCTCCACAAAGGAAGATCGCTTGATGATCCTTTGCCTTGCGCGACAATTCAAGTGCGGCGAGTCGGGCAGAGAGTTATTCGGCGGGGAGGGCGTTGAGTTCTGTCAGCCGCTCGATAACCCGGTCGCGGGCGACGCGGTGGGATGCAAGGATTGCGTCGGCGGCGAGGCGGTCGGCGGCTTCGCGATCCCGCCGAGGATTGCTGTGGGCGAGCGCGACAAGGCCGTTGAATGCGTCGCGGACCTTGTCGTCGAAGTCGCGTTTTCGCTCGCGCGCGTACTCGGCTTCGGCACAGGTGTAGGCTTTTTCCGCGGCCGCCAGGCGCTCGACCGCCTCACGGGCGACGAGATCGCCGGCAAGGTAGACGCCGGTCGCGAACGACGCGGCGCCGCAGACGACGGCGTCGCCTTGCTCACCGAGCATGCCGCCGACGGTCGAGCGGGCTTCGGCTTCGACGGCGAACATGCCGCCGCGCCAGTTTTGCGGCACGGCATACACCGCGGCGATGGCGTTTGCCCCTTCGAGCGAGCCGCGATGCGATGCCCGCAGCTTGACGAACACGCCGCGCCGCCGCTGCGTCGAGCCGGACGTGACGACGACCTCCTGCGGCGCGGGCAATTCGTAGCGCAGGCGGGTCTGCTCGTTGACTTCCTTGGAAAGTGCGGCGTCGCCTTCGGCGAACGGGAAGTAGCGTCCGGCGACATTGGCCCGCACGCTCGTTCGCGCGTCGGTGTCGCGTTCGACGGCCACGGACCCAGCGGCCAGCGGGGCGAGGGTCGTTTTCGGTCCGAAGTCGAAGAGTTGTATGTCGCGGTCGATCGCCTCGATGCGAAAGAGCACTTCGGCGAGATCCTTGGCGTCGCCGCGGCGAACGAGCGACGAGATTTCGACGCGGACGGCGATCAGTTTCTCGCCCGGATGGGCCGTGCGAAACTCGGGCGTTGTGATGTCGCTTGCCGCGACGACCGAGGGCGCGTCGAACTCGACTTCCGGCCGGGCGCCGAGTGCGCTCGTTGCCGCGAGGCACAGCGTCGCCGCACAAACCGCACGAAACACGCGACCGCGAACTTCCAACGAATGCCAGCGCAGCATGGAGGCGCCTTTTGCGTGCCAGGCGTGAACCGCGCGGCGCGTCGTGTGCCGTTCGGTACGTGCCGGCGAAACGCGGGCGCACTCCGCCCGTCGTCCGTCGGCCACCTGCGCTGCTTCCGTGGAGCGCAACGTATCGCGAGATGCGCGAACGCGCGATCTCGGCGCAGAAAGGAAATCAAGGAGACATGCACGGCAAGCTGGCCGATGGCCCGCTGCGGCAAACCAATCGTACCCGCGCGGAGGCGCGCGTCAACGAAATGTGGCATAGCCGCCGTGCTAGCAATTGAAACCGCGCAAGCTGGGCGATTCATGCCGCGCGACGGGCGAACCTGCGCAAGGTTTTCGCCCGTCGGGGCGCGCGGGTCGGCGGCTGGACACGTGGTATGGCGACGAGAGACGCCGCCCGCTGGCCGGAGCGAATCCGCCTTGCGACGGAATCACTCGCCGAGCGTCACGCGGCCGGTAATCCACGTAACGAGGAAGACGATAAGCAGGAGGATAAGAACGCCAATGAGAGATTGTGCCATGGGTGGGGGGCGTGACGGGGTTGGAGATAAGAGCTTGGAGGTTCGGGATTTGAAATCTGGTAACAGTTTAGCCGTCTGAAGTTCGTCTTGCCATTTTTTGGGGCGTTCGTTTATGACATGGCTCAGTCACAGAAATTGGTCGAGTGAGCCGTGGTATGGCGGTTACTGTTGCTCTGGATTTGGGCGTCGATTTGGGGCCGACGTTGTCGGCCGACGAGGCTCGGGCGATATCTGCGCGGGGCGAGGAGGCGGTCGTGTTCGCTTGACCGTTGGGAAGGACCAAAGATTGACCAAATTACCCAACTCACGCAATACCGACTGTGCGCTGTAGAATTAAGCCCGCCAAAAAGAATTGCCGCGCCCCCCTATGATTCGCCTTCAGTGCCATCTAGACTCGCGTCAGCAGGCGGATTAGATTCCTGACTTGCGTGCGTCCCCTTCCGGCGGTGAGGTTGGCCAGTGATCTGAAAGTAATCTGCTTTGGAGGTTGAAGCGATGGTATCGCGTTTGGTGGATCGCCTCCTTCGTACAACGAGTTCGATTTCCCGAGGCGAACGAAAACGAGTCGCTCGTCCCCAGCGAAGCTTCGAGCGGCTTCATGCGCGGCGCATGCTGGTCGCGCCCACGATCGTCGACGTAGAAATTGCCGGCTCACAGTGGTCGGACGACTTTCTCGATCATCTTTCCGCCAACGACCTCGGCGAATCCGGGTTTTCGATCGCGACCGAGGCAACCACGGCGCTGCCGACGCTGCCGTGGGTCAATCTCGATCGGCTTCGGGTCCGATTCGACCAGGCGGTCGACGTGCAAGCCTTCGACTTGACGCTTCGTGGCGTGAACGTGTCGCAATATGCGCTCGGCGATTTTCACTACGACGCGCCGTCGCGAACGGCCACGTGGTCGCTTGCCGAACCGATCGAAGCCGACAAACTGCTGCTGCGATTGAGCGACCGCGTTCGAAACCAGGGCGGTGAGCAGCTCGACGGCGAATGGCCCGGGCGCGCCGGCACGTCGGCATCCGGCGACGGCGAGGAAGGCGGCAACTTTCTGTTGCGCTTCGACGTCCTTCCCGGCGACATCGATCAAAACCAGGCGGTCGACATGGGCGACCTTGCGGCCGGAGCGCAAACGCTGTTCCAGCGGGGCGGCGATGCCGGCTTCTCGATCTTCGCCGACGTCGATGGCAGTTCCGCAACCGTCGTAGGCGACCTGCTCAAGGCGCGCAACCGTAGCGGCAACGCGCTTCCCCCGGGCGATCCCGACGGCGCACCGCCAACGATCACCGTTCAATTGGCGAACGACACCGCCCCCGGCGGCGGCGTCAACGACGATCGCGTGACCTCCGATTTGACGCTCATTGGCACCGTAGTCGACAGCTCCGACGTCGCGGCATTTCGCGTCGCCGTCGACAGCCGATCGGCAGGCGCCTACTCGGTGCTGTTCTCCAACGTTACGCTGCCGTCCGGCTTCACGTTTTCGCTAACTCCCGAGCAGCTCGAAGCGATTCACGGCGGTCCGCTTGCCGACGGCGAGCATACGATCTATTTCGTGGCCGAAGACCTGATCGGCAACACGTCGAACCCGTTGGCGTTTACGTTCACGCTCGATTCGTCGCAGAACAGTCCCGTGGCCGCGGGAAGTCCCGGTCCGAGCCCCGCCATCGATCGCGTCTCGTTCGCCGGTTCGCAGTGGACTCCCGCGTTTCTGCAAGCGATCGCCGCCGCCGGATTAGGAACCGACGGTTTTGCAGTCCCAGCGGACGCCGTCGGGCAACTGACGCCGCTTCCCTGGAACGGTCTCGACCAGGTCAAGATTCGCTTCGATCGCGATGTTGTCGTAACGCAAGGCGATCTTGAAATTCGGGGAAACGCGGTCGCGGCGTATGCGATTTCGGGCTTTCAATACAATGCCGCGTCGCGCACGGCCACGTGGACGCTCGCCGTCCCGATCGGCGCGGACAAATTGGTGCTCGACCTGAGCGACGACGTTCGCGACACGCTCGGCAACCGGCTCGACGGGGAGTGGCCCAATTCGTTCGGCGCGTTTCCGTCCGGCGACGGGATTGCCGGCGGAGATTTTCTGTTCCGCGCCAACGTGTTGCCCGGCGACGTGCAGCGCGATGGCGACACGGACCGCGCCGACGTCATGGCGGCGCTGCGGAAGGCGTTTCGCGCGGCGGGGACCGCGGCGTACGACGTTTTCGCCGATGTTAATGGGAACGGCGTAGTTTCGGTCGACGATGCCGTTCTCGCCCGCAACGGAACGTCCCGTTCGTTGCCCGCGGGCGATCCCACGGGCGCGCCGCCGGTTATCGTTGTCCAACTGGCGGTCGACACGGCGCCCTGGTCGAGCACCAATAACGACCGGCTGACCTTCGCGTCGCAGATCGACGGACGGATCGTCGACGATTCGGGCGTTACGCGTCTCGATGCCGCGATCGACGGCCGCGAACCGACCGACTTCACAACGCTGATTCAGGGCATCACCTTGCCCTCGGGAACGAGTTTCTATTTGACGCCGAATCAGCTTGCAGCCATCAACGGCGGCGCGCTGACCGACGGCGGGCGGACGGTCTACCTCGCGGCCGAAGATGCGGAAGGAAACGCTTCGAGCCAGTACATCTACGCCTTCACCCTCGACACGCAACCGCCCGCGTCGCTGACGTTCGACCTCGCGGCGGCGTCGGACACCGCGCCGCTCGGCGATGGGCGGACGGCCTCTAGCAGCGTCGCGCTCGCAGGACAAACCGAACCGGGCGCGGTCGTGCGACTGGTCGAACTCGACCGCGTCGTCACGGCGACGAACGGCACGTTTACGTTTGCGAATGTGCTTCTCGCGCCTGGCGCCAACAATTTCACGGTCATAGCCCAGGACCCGGCTGGTAACGCTCGGCAATTCTCGCGGATCATCACCCGGCTCGACGGCGACGTAACCCGGCCGGTCGTGACCGCTTCGCTGCAATCGGATACCGGCCAAAGCGCCACCGACCGGATTACGTCGAATCCCGCCGTCGTCGGAACCGTCACGGAGGCGGGGAACTTGCGCGGGTTCCGTCTCGGAATCGGCACGAATCCGTCGACGTTTTACGATGTGCTCGCCTTCATACAACCGAACGGCAGCTTCGAGTTCGATCGCGCGGCGCTCGAACAGTTGTCGGGAGCGCCGTTTACCGACGGCGCCAAGACCGTGCAACTGGTCGCGGAGGATTCGCAGGGCAACGTTTCCGAAGTGCTCGTGTTTTCCTTCACGCTCGATACGGCGCCGCCGCAGGTGATTTCTTCACCCGGCGGAGCGAGCACGTCGGCTCCCAATTATGTCGACCTCGTGTTCGACGCGCCGATGGCGAGCGCGGCGTTCGCAGTTTCGAGTTATGAACTGCGCGTCAGCGGTGGACCCAGCGACGGTCAGTTGGTTCCGATCGCGTCGCTCGAAGCGCTCGACCTACGCACCGTTCGTTTGCATTTCGCTTCGCCGCTCGCCGACTTCGGCTATCGCCTCGCGATCGTGACTCCGCTCGCCGACCTGGCGGGAAATGCACTCGCCGGCAATACGACGTTTCTGTTCTCCGTGAGCGATCCCGCGCAGATTTCACAATTCTCGCCCCACATGGGCGAAGATTTCGTCGGCCTTGAGCGCGAAACGATCGTTCGCTTCGACGAGCCGATTCAGCCCGAGACGGTCGACGCGGATTCGTTCTACCTCATCGCCAACGGCGAGCGGGTGCGCGGCCGAATCGTGATGTCGGCCACCGAGCGGTTCGTCACGTTCTTTTACGAGACCGCGCTGCCGGCCGCGACCGAGGTTCGCGTCGTCGTCGATGGGAATCGGATCCGCGGTCGAGACGGTTTGCTGCTCGATGCCGACGGTAACGGCGTTCCCGGCGGCATCGGCGCCGCCGATTTCCGCACGCTGCCGCTGACGCGGCTGCCCAACACGAACATTTTCGGCTACGTCCGCGATTCGTTCACGCTCGCGCCCATCGCCGGCGCCACGATTCGCGTCGATGCCTTTCCCGAGGCGAACGCAACGACCGACGAGAATGGTTACTTCATCCTCACGAACATGCCCGCCCCGGTGTTCTTCGTGCACATCGACGGCACGACGGCCAGCAATCCTCCGCCGGGAACGATCTATCCCAGCGTCGGCAAGCCGTTCCACACCGTTCCGGGCCAGACCATTCAATTGAACATGGCGGGCATGCCGTTCGACGTGCACCTGCCGCCGATGGCCGCCATGGACGTCCAGCCGCTGTCGCAATCCGTGGACACGCAGGTCGGTTTCGGCCCGGAAGGAATGAGCGACTTGGAAGCGCTGTTCCCGAACATTCCCGCTTCCACGTGGGATTTGCTGAAGGTGACCTTCCCGGCAGGTTCGGCCGTCGACGACTTGGGTACCCCGGCGACGCAAGGCATCGTCATCCCCGTCCCGCCGGACCGATTGCCGGCGCCGCTTCCGCCGATGGTCGATCCGATGCTCGTCGTTTCGATTCAGGCGATCGGCGCGACGAACTTCAATACGCCCGCGCCGGTAACATTCCCCAACGTCGACAACCAGGCTCCCGGCGAGAAAACGCTGATTTACTCGTTCGACCACGATGCCGGTCATTGGACGATCATTGGCTCGGGCACCGTCAGCGAGGACGGAAAGACGGTCGTCTCGGACCCCGGCGTCGGCATTCTCGCGCCGGGTTGGCACTTCATCGACCCCTGGACCCGCGGTGGCAGCGACCGGCCCGGCGGGGATGACGATGACGACGATGACGACGATGACGACGATGATGATGACGACGACGATGATGACGATGATGATGACGATGATGATGATGACGATGATGATGACGATGATGATGATGACAGCGACGGCGAGGGGTGGGACCCCGACATGGAGCACGACATCATGGTCGACCCGCTCCCGTTCACCCAGGGAATCGGCGACCAGTTATTCATCAGCGACGTCGGCGGGTTGACGCTGCACTTCGAGAATCTCGCCACTCCCGTCGAACCGAGCGAGGACCCGCATTCGCCGATGAATGCCCGCGCCACGCCGCTGGTTATCGAAGTGCAGGTGAACGGCAACCCGAACGACTTCTTGTCCGGGTTGATGTCGCAGACGATCGAACTGTTGCCTTCGCAGTCGCGCGATATTCCGATCGACGTGCGCGACTTGCTCACCCCCGCCGCAATCAACGCCGCTACGGAGAACATCCTCTACGGCGTGCAAGTGCGGATATCCGGCTACAAATGGGGCGACCCGGGCAATTTGCTGATCGACGAGCAAATGCACCTCTACCGGTTTTTCGACATCGGCGACGACAATCATACCGATGGCGTCGTCGATTTCGAGAAAGCCTATGCGGATGGCGTGGGAAATGCCTTCCAGGAGAAACCGTTCGCCGAGCGGATGCCCGCGGCGGCCCGACCGTCGTACATGTTCGCCTCGACCGGAAACCCGATCGGCACGAACTTCGAATTTCACGGCAATCGCATCCGGTTCGATCCGGTTTTCGTAACCGGCGTGCGCCAAGACACGCTGCGCGTGACGGCCCCGACCGGCAGCGTCGCGGGCGACATCAACACGCGCGGCCTGGCCGTCGGCAATCAGCGCGTCCTGTTTCCCAAGACGGCGTTTACCACCGTCGTGCGCCAGCTCGTCGATCAGAATCCAGCGGTGACGGGAATCGCGAACTTCCTCGGCTTGTTTCCGGCCGACGGCGCGGACGCCGGGATGCTCCGCAGCGACGAACCCGGCTTCCAAGCCGTCGTCGATTCCCTTTATGCGTCGATCTCCGCCGGCATCGACACCAATTACGGCGGCATCAATGCGTCCGCCCAAGCGGCCATCGACGTCGTCGATTCTTCCACTGCGCCCGGGGTGGTCATCAGGTGGAACAACGCGATCGTCACCGGAAACAACGCCTGCGGCGGCACGACCTCGGCATGCGCCGATTGGGCCGACTTCGACAAGACCGATTTCAATACGTTTACGGGTCAGGAGAATTCCACGTCCGTACTGCAGGAGAAGTTCCGCTTCGACAGCATTACGAACCGCGCGCCCAGCGATGCCCTCGATATCAATCTCGACATCAAAGCCCGCCAAGTCCAAGGCGCCGCGAGCTTCCAGACGTCGTTCGTCAATCGCGTCGCCAATACGTTGACTCACGAAGTCGGCCACGACCTCGGCGCGATTCATTTGCGCAGCGCGACGGCTGACTACATTGCCGGCGATATCATGGGCCTGGGAACGCTCAACAACACGCTCACGACGTTCGGCGCGACGTTCTCTCCGCTCATCAAGTTTGCGCTGGGCCTTCCGGTGACCATCGCCGAATTCACGACCGTCTACAACTATTACAAAGCCCAGATCAACAACGAGACGTACGCGTTCAACAACAACGAGCCGAGTCCCGGAGACCACGACGAACAGGAATTCGCCGCTCCGATCCTCGTCGTGTTCGATGGGCCCGTCGCCGTGGGGCAGCCCCTTCCCAACCTCGTGGGCCAGGTCGATCTGGGTACCGCCATCGCCGACGGCCCAGGCAACAACGTTCGCACGTTCGATCTGGTGTTGTTCAACGACGGCTCGGAAGACTTGGACATTACTTCGCTGTCGTTCGTTGGCGGTTCGCCGGGCCTGTCGATCGTCGGCGCCGCGCCGCTTCCCGTGACGTTGCCTCCGCTCGATCCGGCCAATCTTCAGCCGGCGGCCAGCAGCCACGTGATCACGCTCCGCTACGACCCATCCGCGGCGGCCACGCTCGCCGACACGCTCCGCATCGAGAGCAACACGATCGGCGGCGCGCCCATCGAAATCGCGATTCGCGGCACCGCCATCTCCCCGTTCGGCGACGTCGTCGTCGATCTTCCCAACAATAATGTCGGTGGATTGCGTCTCTCCGAATCCGCCAGCACAATCGCCGACTTCGGCACGCTGACGAACGCCGGGGCGAGCGCGCTCCGCGTGACCAGCGTCATAGCCACCAATGCCGCATTCTCCGTCGTCGGTCTGCCGGCCGCGCCCTTCGACGTGCAACCGGGCGAGTCGCTGCCGTTCGGCGTTGCGTTCGATCCGATTACCGTCGGCATTCATCAGGGTGTCATCCGCTTCTTGACGAACGATCCGGACACGCCCCTGGCGATCGCGCCGGTCGTCGGCACGGGCATCGCCGATGTCGGCTCCGGCGTCCAATGGGGCGACGACATCGTTACGATCGTACTTGGCGGCACGGAAACCCGACGCTTGCGCAGCGCCGGCGATGGCGCGTTTCACTTTGCCCTGCCGTCGGTCACGCCCTATGAAATCTCTCTGTTCGACCCAGTTAGCGGATTGGTCGCACACAGTTCCGGCCTGACGAGTGGTCCCGGCGAATTCACGGACTTCGGTCCGCCGGCGTTTCGCGCCAGCGTCGTCGAAGACGGCGACGGCAACGGTCTGCCCGATGATATCGACGCGCTCCTCGGCGATAGTCTGCTGTTCGACTTTGGCACGGCCGCTTCGCCGGTTGCGCCGGGATACGCGGGCGTTACGGCGACGATGGGATATTCCGCCGACCGTGGCTTCGGTTGGCTGTCGCTGCCCGGCACGAGCGTCACCGACGCCGATCGCGGCGCGACGGCGGACACGTCCGCGCTTACCCGCGATTTGAACCTTACGAGCAACGCGACGTTCGCCGTCGACCTCGAACCCGGTTTCTACGACGTTACGATCACGGCGGGCGACGCCCAGGCGCGGCACGATCAGATGCAGGTCTTTGCCGAGGATACGCTCCGCGGCAGCATTTCTTCGCTTGCGGGACAGTTCACGACCGATACGTATCGCGTCAGAGTCGGCGACGGACAATTGAATCTCCGCCTCGTCGGCGGGGAGCAGGTGGCGATCGACGCGCTGGAAATCGTCAAGGTTCGCGACGCGAACCCCGGTCCGAGCACCGTTTCGGACCTCGGCGGCGAATTCTTCTTCGTCCTCGAACACGTCGAGTCCGGCGCCTTGGCCCGCGGACACGTCGACCTGGTCTCGGGCGAAGCGCTCTGCGGCAACGGCGTCGGGTTGGTGCCCAATTCCGCCTATCGCCAGTGGGTTCTCCACGTCGATACCATGCGCGTCGGCGTCAGCGAGTTCTTTACGCCCGGCGCGGGCCAAACCTTTACCATGCCGCAAATCGTCGTCCAGCGCGACGACTCGCGCGACACCGACGACGACGGATTGACCGACATTGCCGAGTTCATCATCGGCACGAGCGAGCAGCAGGCCGACACCGACGACGACGGCATTGCCGACGCGGCCGAGATCGAACAACGGCTCGACCCGCTCGATGATCGAGGATTCCCGACTGGCGTCATCTCCAGCTTGCCGCTCGCGGGCGAAGCCAAGCAAGTGGCCGTCGCGGCCGGTCCGGGCGACATCGATCGCATCGCCTACGTCGCCACCGGCTCCGCGGGCCTCGCACTCGTCGACGTGAGCGTGTTCAACAATCCCATCGTGCTAGGACAGGTCGCGCTGGCCGGGGATTCGGTCGATGTGGCCGTCTCCACCAGCCGCGATCTGGCGGTCGTGGCCGGATCGGTCGGCGTGCAGTTCGTCGACATTTCTGATCCCATGTTGCCGCTACTCGCCCAGACCGTGGCGCTGCCGACGGGCGCGCGGGCAATCGTTATTGCCGATGGCGTCGCTTATGCGGCCGCCGGCGGCACGTTGGTGAGCATCGACCTCGCCACGGGCGAACGCCTGCAAACGCTCGACCTTGGGCCATCGCCGATCAGCGACGTCGCGCGGGAGGGCGCGACGCTCTACACGATCGATGCATCGCGCACCTTGCGTGCAATCGATATCGGCGCGTTCGAGATGGTTGCCCGCGATTCGCTCATCATGCCCCAGGGCGGCGGGAATCTGTTCGTCGGCAATGGCATCGCCTACATCCTCGCCGCGGACTCTTTCATCGGCGGATACGGCACGGCCGATGTTTCCGATCCCGACGATCTCGTCTTGCTGAGCGGTTCCGACGTCGTCGATCCGCTGATTTATCCCCGAACCGATATGGCCATCAACGGTTCGGGCGTGGGCATCGTCGTCGGTGAAATCGGCCGCACCACGACCGGCCAGAACGTGATGTTCATGGTCGACACGACCGATCCCGACGACACCGACGCGCTGTTGCTCGGCCTCGACTTGCCGACGCGCCCGAACGCGGTCAAAATCGCATCCGGCATCGCCTTCGTAGCCGGCGGCGCGGGCGGCTTGCAAGTCGTCAACTACCTTTCATTCGACAGCCAGCGCCAAGCTCCGGTCGTGAACATTTCGGCGACCGTGCCCGATGCCGATGCCGGTTTGCCCGGAGTCCAAGCGCTCGAAGGCACGACGATCCCCGTCATGGTGAACGTGACGGACGACGTGCAAGTCCGCCGTGTCGAGCTGCTCGTCAACGGCACGATGCGCGACAGCGACGAGTCATTCCCCTTCGAGCTTTCCGCGCTCGTCCCACCGCTTACCTCGGGCGTTACGAATGTGACGCTACAAGTTCGGGCCATCGACACGGGCGGCAACGCGGCGCTGTCCAATGTGCTTTCCTACGACGTCTCCGAAGACTTGGCGCCGCCAGTGGTCGTCGGCACGACGCCCAATGCCGGTCAGAAGGTGTTCTTCACGCCGTCGATCGACGTGCGGTTCAGCGAGCCGCTCGACGAGTCGCTGATCGATTTGGCGGGTGTCTCGCTGCTATACCTCGGCGCCGATGGCGTGCCCGGCGGCGGCGACGATGCTCCGGTGGCGATTGCCGATCTCGAATCGCGAACGTTCGGACGCCGCATTTCTGTAATTCCCTCGGAGATCCTGGATACGGGCAACTATCAGCTTACCCTTGCGCCGTCGATCGTCGCCGACCAGGCTGGCAACGCCCTCGCCGGGCCGGTTGCGTTCCAGTTCACGATTCGCCCGGCGAGCGACGTTCGGGCGGCGTCCGGTACCGCCGCGATCGATCGGGCGCCTTCGGCCAACGTCGGACAGGTCATCGGCTTCCGAATTCCCGGCGCCGACGCGAATACGAGGATTACGTTCACCACGGTGAACGGCGGCGGCACGATCGGTACGCGCCAAGTCGGCCCGAATTTCATCGACTCGACGACTCAGACGGCGTATTTCACGGTTCCCGTCGACGCGACCACCGGCGACGTCACGATCCCCGGCGATTCCGACGGACCGTTTCTCATGCAGATCGTGCCGACGTTGTCGGTGGTGGATTTTACTTCGTTGGCTGGGGACGGTTCGACGGCAGGGGTTCGGTTGCGGGGGACGGGTTTCGTGGAGGGGGCGAACAGCCGGTACGTGTTTGGCGGGACGACGATGCTCGACGCCAGTCCGTTCTCGGGACCGGACGTGTTCTGGGGCTATCTGCACGAGAACGACGCGGTGAACCTGACGCTCGACACGAGCGG
>QEVJ01000270.1 GCA_003576845.1 Planctomycetota bacterium | reverse complement strand
CGCTCACATCTTCGGCCTCCTTGAAAGCAAAGTTACCCCCCAAATGCCAGACCGCCTTCAATAGACCCGATTTTCCACCCACAATCGAGAAGCTCACACCCAAATGTCTGCCTGCCGGCAACCACCGTTGATGACTCTTCGGGGTAACTTTATACTTACGGATTCACGCCAGCGGGCGCCGAGCGAGCAAACAGTCCCCGTTCAATTAGCTTTAGTCATCGGAAACGAGCCATGACGATCGACAAAACCCTGAAGGTGGCCCGCGGATTGGTCCGCAGCCGAAGCGTTCTTACTCGGGCCGAGCGGCTCACGCGGCTCAAGGACGCCGATCGCTGGCACGAAGGGGATAGCCCCGTCGGTCTGCCCAAGGTCCGCGTCTATAAGCTGTCGATGAAGAAAAAGAAGAAGAAGGAAGCCGAGGAAGGCGCCGCGGGTGCGGCGGCTCCGGCGGCGGGCGCTGCTGCGGCGCCGGCGGCGGGCGCCGCGGCCAAGAAGCCGGCAACCCCGGCCAAGAAGTAGTTTTCCGCCGACGCTTCTCGGAGTCTGTCGTATGCGCGTGCGCTTGGAGTACGGTCGAACGGGGTTGGATGTCGACGTGCCGGCCGACCGCGTCGTACGAACGCTCAAGTACAAAGACGCCCCGCCGCTTGCCGATCCGCTTGCCGAACTGGAAACACTGCTCGACGCGCCTACGGGCACGCCGCCGCTGGTCGAGCTTGCTCGCGGCAAGCAGAGCGCGTGCGTCGCTATATGCGACATCACCCGGCCCGTGCCGAACGCGCTCATGTTGCCGCCGATTCTCGCGCGGATCGAAGCGGGCGGCATCCCGCGCGGGCGGATCACGATTCTGATCGCCACCGGTTTGCACCGGCCGAACGAGGGCGACGAGCTGGTCGAATTGGTCGGGCCAGAGATCGCGGCGAACTGCCGGGTGGAAAACCACCACGGCAAGGTGCTCGGCGAGCATACGTATTGCGGCCAAAGTCCTCGCGGCGTGCCCATCTGGATCGACTCGCGGTACGTCGAGGCCGAACTAAAGGTCACGACCGGCCTGATCGAGCCGCATTTGATGGCGGGCTTTTCGGGCGGCCGCAAGCTGATTTGCCCCGGCATCGCGGCGCTGGAAACGGTAAAGGTCTGGCACGGACCGGACTTTCTCGAAAGCCCGCTGGCCGACTGTGGCATTCTCGACGGCAACCCGGTACACGAGGAAAACACGTGGATCGGGCGGCACGTGGGCTGCGACTTCATTGCGAACGTGGTGATCGACGCCCAGCGGCGGCCGCTCAAGTTCGTGGCCGGCGACATGGAGGCGGCGTTTCTCGAGGGAGTGGCGTTTTGCCGGCAGGTCGTCCGCGACACGGTCGAGGAGCCGGTCGATATCGTGGTGACGAGTTGTGCCGGCTATCCGCTCGACACGACGTTCTATCAGGCCGTCAAGGGCCTTACCGGAGCTCTGCCGATCGTCAAGCAAGGCGGCACGATCATCATGGCCGCGAGCCTGAGCGAAGGCATCGGCAGTCCCGAGTTTGCGAGCTTGTTTCGCGACAACTCGAGCCTCGATGTGTTCGTCGAACGCATTCTCGGCAAGGACTACTTCGTCATGGACCAGTGGCAACTCGAAGAGCTGGCCAAGGTGCGGCGGAAGGCGAAGGTGAAGATCGTCAGCGACGGCCTACCGCCCGGCATGCTCGATAAGCTGTTCGTCGAAGCCGCGCCGTCGGTGGAAACGGCGTTGGCGGAATCGCTCGACGAATACGGTCCGGCGGCCAAAGTGGCCGTGATTCCCAAGGGACCGTACGTCCTGGCTCAGGTCGCGTAGGCCGTCCCGTCGCTATTCCTCGAAGCGAATCTCGATCACCTCGAACTTCATTGTTCCGGCCGGGACGGGAATCTCGACGCGGTCGCCGACGCGCTTGTGCAGCAGGCCTTGGGCCAACGGGCTGGTGACGAGAATCTTGCCGACGTCGTAGTCCTCTTCCCCGGCGCCGACCAGAATGAACGTCTCTTCGTCCTCGAAGTCGAGGTCGCGGACGATTACCGTCGCTCCGAACACGACCACGTCCTTGGGCAGCTTCGAGGTGTCGACAATTTGCGCCCGCGCGAGCTTGTCGCGCAACAGGTTGATCTTCGCCTGCAACATTCCCTGCGACTCGCGGGCGCCGTGGTATTCCGCGTTTTCGCTCAGGTCGCCCTCGCTTCGCGCCGCGGCGACGCGATCGGCGAGCTTCGGCATTTCGACCGACTCCAAGTGGTCGAGTTCGGCCTTGAGCTTGTCGTATCCGGCGCGGGTGACGGGGATCAAGTCGGACATGGCGACACCAGAATCGGTCGGAAAGAAAACGTGCCGAAAGACGTTCTGCACAGCGCAAAAAACACGGCCTCGAACTGGCGAGACCGTATGAGACCCTATTGTGTCCCGAGGCGGGAGGGCTGTAAAGCCCGCCATTTCGCCCCGCCAATTAACGTGTGAGCTTCTCGATTGTGGGTGGAAAATCGGGTCTATTGAAGGCGGTCTGGCATTTGGGGGGTAACTTTGCTTTCAAGGAGGCCGAAGATGTGAGCG
>QEVJ01000121.1 GCA_003576845.1 Planctomycetota bacterium | reverse complement strand
CGACCACCACGCGGTCGGGCTTGGTAAAGTCTTCGATCGCCGCGCCTTCTTTGAGGAACTCGGGATTGCTCGCCACGTCGACGGGCCGGCCGAGCATCTCGCGCAGCCGCCCTTCGAGCCGGGCGCACGTGCCGACGGGAACGGTGCTCTTGGTCACCACGACGGCGTCGGGCCGCAGATGCGGGGCGATGCTTTCGGCGGCCGAGAACAGGTAGGACGTGTCCGCCGAACCGTCCGCGGCGGAAGGCGTGCCGACGGCGAGGTACACGATTCGCGCCGAGCGGACCGCTTCCCCCACATCAGTCGTGAAGTGCAGCCGCCCGGCTTCGACGTTCCGTTCGACCAGTTCCGCCAGGCCCGGCTCGTAAATTGGTACCTTTCCGGCCCGCAGCAGGTCGACCTTTTTCTGGTCCACGTCGACGCAGGTCACGCCGTTGCCGCTGTCGGCAAAGCACGTGCCCGTAACCAGGCCGACGTAACCGGTTCCGATGATGGCGATTTTCATGGGACGCCAAAGACTTGTGACGACGAGTTGTCGAGCGAATGAAGCCGGTCCCAGCGTAGACGGCGAATGGCCGCCGCTGGAAAAACCGCTAAAATCCGCGACATTGCCGGCCGACCGTGCAATTGTAGGTTGCTGCCGGCGACGGTGGCAGTGGAACGTGCAAAAAGCGTTGCGGGGATGAGGCTTGCGGAATGCGCTTGTCTCGAACGGGACGCGGACGATTCTCGGTGTCGATCCGGCGGATTACAATGATCGCGCGACTTCCCAACCATCGGCTTGGAGAGCGAGCATCGCCATGAAAACCGTGTTCCGTTGCGTTCCTTCGCTGGCATGCACATTAGCCCTGTTCGCTTCGCTGATCGCCGCGGCGGAGACCTTCGCCGACGAGCCTGCCCAATTGGCCGGTGTCTCCGAAGCGGTCCACAAGTTCGTCGAGTCAAAAGAAATCGCCGGCGCGGTGACGCTCGTGGCCGATGAAAAGCAGGTGTTGCATCTCGACGCCGTTGGCATGGCCGACGTGGCTGGTCATAAACCGATGCGGGCCGACGCTATTTTCTGGATTGCCTCGATGACGAAGCCCGTGACCGGCACGGCCGTGATGATGATGCAGGACGAAGGGAAGCTGTCCGTCGACGACCCGGTCGAGAAATACATTCCGGAGCTTGCGGAACTGAGGACCCGCGACGGCAAGAAGGCGAACATTACGATCCGCCATCTGCTCACACACACGTCCGGCATGGCCGAGATATCGCCGGAGGAAGCCCGCAAGGCCACGACGCTCGCCGAACTGATGCCGGTGTATGCGGCGAAACCGGTCGGTTTCGAGCCGGGCTCGAAATGGCAGTATTGCCAATCGAGCATCAACACGGCGGCGCGCGTCGTCGAGGTCGTCTCCGGCATGTCGTTCGTCGAGTTCCTGGATAAGCGGATTTTCGGTCCGCTGGGGATGAAGGACACGACGTTCTATCTGTCCGATGAACAGTTGTCGCGGCTGGCGAAGTCGTACAAGAAGACGGGCGACACGCTCGAAGAAGCCGACCTGTTCATTCTGGGCGGCAAGAAGCCGACGAGCCGCGACCGCTTTCCCGCGGCGAACGGCGGGCTGTTTTCGACCGCTGGCGACTACGCGCGGTTCTGCCAGATGGTGCTCGGCGGCGGCGAGTTCGGTGGCAAGCGGTACCTGAAGCCGGGATCGGTCAAGCTGATGACGAGCATTCAGACCGGCGACTTGAAGACGGGCTTTACGGAAGGCAACGGCTGGGGACTCGGCTGGTGCGTTGTCCGCAAGCCGCAGGGACCAACCGAAGCGCTTTCGCCCGGCTCGCACGGACACGGCGGCGCTTACGGCACGCAGGCCTGGATCGATCCCGAGAAGAAACGGATTTACCTGTTGATGGTGCAGCGGTCGAATTTCCCGAACGCCGACGCCTCGGACGTGCGGCGGGCGTTTCAGGCCGCCGCCGCGCGGTAATGCCGGAGGGCGATGAGCATGGCCATGCCGATTCGGTCGCTGCGGGTGTGGATCAATGCCTTCATCCCGGCGCACGTGCCGGAGTTGACCGACGAGTTGACGACCGGACCGCATCGCGGAGAGACGGTGTTGTACGGACTCTCCGGCGGCAAGGAGGCTTATCTTACCGATCAGCGGGTGTTTACGGCCGCTGCGGATGCCGCTTCGCAGATGCACAGCGAAGCCTCGGTCGAGTTGCTGCCGGGTGCGCCGCGGTTGTCCGCGTGGCACGAATGCCGATTCGCAATGCCGCTGGGCGAAGATGGCGAGCCGCTCTCAGGCGCCGAGACCGACACGTCGCGGATGCGGGTGATCCTCGCGACGCCGCAGACGCTGTCGACGCACACGGAAGTCGCCCGGGCAGTGGGCATGCTGCCGCGAAGGCCGGGCGCGGCCAGCGACGAGTTGTATCTATACTTCGACGCCAAGGCCACGCCCGCCTGCGAAAAAATGGCGGCGCATTTCGGCGATATCGCCTACTCGGGCGTGGCGATCGTCGATACTCGCCGGGGCACGCTCGATTTCAGCGGCAGCGTGCATCGCTTTCCCGCGTTCGAGATGTACGCCTCGGCGAACGACGGGCCGGCGGCGGTGGTGTTTCAGATTTCGCCGCCGCGCGGGGCGGACGCACTGCAAGAAAAGGGTCCCTCGTCGCGGCCGGTGAAGGCGACCGCGACGCTCGCGAGCTAAACGGTTGTCCGGAACGAAAGTCCCTGTTTTTCCAACTGTAGTAGGCAAATCCTCTCGCCGATTAAGCCGCGGACCGACGCTTCGGCGAAAGGATTCGCCTCCCACAGTGCCAATCTCCGATGTTTCTTCCGGACACCAACTCGCGGCGACTCATCCGAGGAATCGCGCAAGCCGCTCGCGGGTCTCCGGTTTGTCGAATTCGAGCTTGCCGAATCCGCGTTCCGCGCCAAGGGCGACGGCGGCATCTTGATGCTCGGCGTAGTTCGTGACGAGCATTATCGGTGTGGTGGCGAGTGCCGGATCGGCCTTGACCGCGCGGATGATGTCGATGCCGTCCGAATAATCGCGGTCGAGCTTGCGATTGACGAGCACGAGGTCGAACCGGCCCGAGAGAAGTTCGGCCAGCGCGTCGTCGAGACCGTGGGCTTGAACGACCTCGGCGCCGAAACCGCCCTCGACCAGCCGGCGAATCGCCGCGTGATCTGGCCGGCAATTGCCGACGTCTAGGACACGCCGTTGCGGCGACGCATTCGTGTGCGAGTTGCTCATGGCGCACCTTTTCGCAGCGTTACGATTGCCCGGCGGGGAAATGAACGCCTACGACCTCTACACGGCTAACGCTCCAAATCTTCGTTCCCGGGACGATTCTTTGCGACTCACGAAAGCGTGAAATTGCGAAATCACGAAACGCGCGGAAGAATGGTGGAAATCCGACGATGCGATGCTGGATACGGTCCATCCTGCATTTTTCATTTTGCCTGTGGCATTCTCTCGGTGTCTCCGCGTCTCCGTACTACCAAATGCTTGAACTCTTCGCAAGCAAACGAGATTTCGTACAGTGTTTTGTCCATTGTACACGCACCAGCGCGTTTTTCGCTTCTTCTGGGCCGTCGGATCGTCCTTCCTTTTCCTTGAAGAATCGAGGAGTTGGACTGTCCAGAAAAACCCAAGTGCCTCAGCGTCAAGCGAAGTCTGCCGCTCGCGCGCGTCAATCCAACCCTGCTGCTTGGCGCAAAATCTCTACGATGCCCGCGCGTTGTTGCTGCAAGATGGCGAGTCCCGCAATGGCGTTGTCGGCGAGCGCGAGGTAGTGGGCCTGGAGTTGGACTTCTTCGGCGTCGTCGACGCCGTTGATCTGATCGATCGCGTCTTCGAGGTCGTCGGCCCAGTCGGAAAGGAGGCTGCTCGACGAGGCGACGGCGGCGTCGGCAAATCCGTCGACGCGGCCCGAGAGGCGTTCGAGGTCGCCGAGCGCTTCGTCGGCGATACGGATGGCCCGCGAAGCGTTGTCGCCCAATCCCGCGGCGGTTCCGCCCGTCGTCAAGTCGGCGAGCGAGCCGCTGACGCCTCCGAGAAGCTCCGGCGCGACGCTCGGCAGCGCGAACGAAACGGTTCGGGCGACGTCCGGCGATAGGGCGAACGTCAGCTTGCCGCCGTCCGCGAGCGCAATGTCGTCGAGTTCGCCGGTGAAGCCAGGAACTAACTCGAACGCGACGTGCGTGCCGTTCTCGACGAGCGTCACGCGGTTGCCGTCGGCCGTGACGGCGCGGCCGTTGATCGAGAGCGTGGCGTCGCTGCCGTAATCCGTGCCGGCGCCGTCGCCGCCGGTGGGCGCGAAGGTTCCGCTCGTCGCGGCGATTTGCACGAAGGCGTCGGCGCCGTAGTCGACGCCGACGAAGTTGAGCGCGTTGCCGGCGACGCTGGCGGTCACGCCCGTGTTGTGGCTTTGGGCGTTGACGGCTTCGGCGACGCTTTCGAGCGACTGGCCGTTGGTGACGCTCACGGCGACAGAGCCGCGTTTACCGGCGAGCGTGAAGGTTGCGTCGCCGGAAGTCACGTTTCCGCCCGCTCCGTTGTATGTGAGCGCCGCGAAGGTCGCGGCGCTCGTCACGAATCCTTCGATGCTCGTCGTTGCGCCGAGCGAATAGACTTGGACGGAGCTAACCTGGTCGGGATTGCGGCCGGCGGCGCGGTAGTCGATCGAGCCGTCGAAGAGGCGTTTGCCTTCGATCGCCTCGCCGGTAAGGCGGAGGATTTCGGCGACCGCATTGTCGATGGCTGTCTGGTTGGCGAGCCGTTCGTCGGCGGTTAGCGAGCCGTCTTCGTCTTCGGCGGCTTTCGTGCGAACGATCGCCAGTTGGGCGCGAATCTGGTCGACGGTCGATTGAGCGCCGCTGGCGATGGCGGCCGCAACCGCCGTGTTGCTCGCCGCGACATTGACGGCATGAAGACGGGCTTGCTGCGTCGCGAGGGCAACGTAGCCGGACGGATCGTTCTTCGGCCGCAGGATGCGGACGCCTGCCGCGGCGCGCTCGGCGCTCAGGGCCGCCGCCGCGTTGCTCTCGGCCAAACGAGCAAGCAGCGTCCGTTCGATGCCGGACAACGTGGCGCTGATGCGGGACATGAGGGCAGGCGGGAGGATTCAGGCGGGTGCTGGCGGGGTCGCGGTTAGCGAGGGAACGGCAAAAGGCAAAATGAAGAATGCAAAATGAAGAATGACGGATCAGACGGCCGCGCTTGGGTGCTAATTCTCCGGGCTGCGGCCGAGCCAGGTGGCGACGAGGGTCGTGGCTTTGCGGAGCACGCCCTTTTCGTCTTCGCCGACATCGTGCGCCATCAGGTACGAGCGCAGGCTGATGAGCAGTTGCTCGGCCTTTTGCCGGACTTCGGGCCGCTTGGCGTCGCGGCTGCGCTTGGGACGGATCGCGACGCGGACGTGCGTGTGAACCTGATCGGATGCCTGGCCCGCGGTCGACCGGCGGAGGAACAGTTGCTCGGAGAACGAAAGTTCGATGAGCAGCGACCAGGCGCCGTCGCTGGCGCGGCGCAACAGCGGCACTCCGCCGCCGATCCGCAGCACGAGGTCGTTTTCGTGAATCTTGACGAGTTCGGCACCGTGATCGGCGACGAATCCCCGGAGCTTTTCGATGGCGACTTTGAGCGGCACGGGCGTGAGCAGGTCTTGCCCCGCGACGGCGGCGGCATCGGTCCGCGCGAACAACCGGCGAAAGAAGCCCGGCTGTTTCGGCCGCGATTCGGCCGATTCGTCGCCGATGACTTCGACGCGGTTTCGGCCTTGGTCCTTGGCGGTGAGCAGCGCGCGGTCGGCGCGGCGGAGCATGGTGTCCGGCGTGTCGCCGGGCCGCAGGTCGGTGACGCCGAAGCTGGCGGTGATCGCCTGGCCGTCGAGCATTTCCATCGCGGTCGACGCGATCTGCTGACGGATTTCTTCCGCGCGTCGCGACGCGGTCGCACTGTCGCAGTTGCTGCACAGCACGACGAACTCCTCGCCGCCGTAACGGGCCACGACGTCGCCGGGCCGGCAACCGTCGCGCAGCAGCGCCGCGAACTTGACGAGCGCCTCGTCGCCGGCCTGATGGCCAAACGTATCGTTGATCCGTTTGAAGTGGTCGATGTCGGTGATGATGAGGCTGTACGGACTCTTCGCCGCCAGGTGGCTCGACACGTAGCCGGGATGCGCCTGGTCGAACGCCGCGCGATTGGCCACTTGCGTCAGCGGGTCTTTCGTGACCTGCTCGTGAAGCTGCTGGCACTGCGCTTCGAGCGACGATTCGGGCGAGGCGTCGTGGAGCACGAGCGTCGCGCCGAAGACCGTGTGGTTCGGCCCGATGACGGGCACGGCATGGACGTTGACCTGCAGGGCTTTGCCGTCGCGGCCGCCGATCGTCATGCGGCGATGGGCCTGCCGGCCGTGCTCGACTGCGTTGACGACAGGACAGTTCGCCGTCGCAACCGTGCGGCCGTTCTCCTCGCACATGTCGATCATTTCGGCCGACCACGTGTGGCCGATCACGGCGTCGCGGCCGATGCCGGTAAGCCGTTCCGCGCCGCGGTTCCAGAGCGTGATTTCGAGCTTCGTGTCGACAAACACCACGCCGTCGTGCATCGCGTCGAGCAGCTTCTGCTGGAACAACAATTGCGGTTCCGATTCCTGCGGCCAGGGCTGCGGATTGAATCCCCAGAAGCGGTTCGCGGCGTCCTGATCGAGCTGCACGAGCCACCGCTGCGCAACCGCCGCTTGCAGCCGCGTAATGTCGCCCAACTGAAGCTCAACCCATTCTTTGACGAGGTCGGGATCGAATTGCCGGCCGGCGCACTCGATCAATTCCGTCAATGCCCGCTCGCGGGACATGGCGGGGCGGTACACGTGATCGGTCGTCATCGCGTCGTAGGCGTCGACGATCGCCAGCAGCCGCGCGCCGAGCGGAATGTCGCGGCCCTGGAGCTCGAAATCCGGGCGCGAACCGTCGTACCACGCGGCCGCGTTGCCGACCGTGTGCATCACTTCCACCGACTCGCAGCAGCTCAGCAAAATGTAGAGCCCCATCTTGCGATGCCGGTTCATGAGCTGGGCTTCGTCCGACGAGAGCTTCCGCGGCTTCATCAACAGTTCGTCGGGTACGCCGACCTTGCCGATGTCGTGCAATAGCGCCGCGACTTCGAGCTGATCGAGCTCGTCGCCGGCAACGCCGCGGGAAGCTGCCCACAACGAGCAACCGAGCGCCACGCGGAGCGAGTGGGCGGCGGTCGGCTGATGCTTGCAGCGGAGCGCGGCATAGAGGCTGGCGGCCACACCCAAGCGAACGCGGACGAGCGCGTCTTCGTGTTCCTGGCGCATTTCCGCGCCGGTCACCCGGTGGCTGGCTTCGTCCGTGTCGCGGAACAGGTCGGAAACGCGGCACGTGGTTGCCGGCGCAGAACCAACGCCGACGTCGTAAACGCCGCCGCTGGAAACTGCATCGGCAAGAGGTGCGTTCGCCATGAATCTCTGATCGGTTCGTGTCGTCGCAGCCGAGCGCGGCCGGCGAGTTCGTCGTCAAGGTGTCGCGTCAATGCATTTAGGTTCGGACGGATGCCACCGAGCGATTCGCCGCGGCGGCCGATCCCCCGGCCGGTTCGTCGTCTTGGATTCGGTCCGCGAACGCAACCAGGTCGTCGCCCTCTTGCGCATATACCTGATTGCGCCCGGCGGCCTTGGCGCCGTTCAAAGCCACGTCGGCGCGGGCCAACAGGGCCGCTTGGGTCTCGTTCAGCATCGCCTGCGCCACGCCCACGCTGACGGAAAGTCCGGTCCGCTGCGCAATGATTTGCCGCAAACGTTCCGCCGAAATGAGCGCTTCGTCGAGGTCCGCGCCGGGCATCGCCACGACGAACTCCTCGCCGCCCACGCGGGCCACCAGGTCCGTCTCGCGAATCGAGTCGTTGATCAGCCGCGCCACGTCGCGCAGCGTCCGGTCGCCGAACGCGCGGCCGCGGGTTTCGTTCGTTTGGCCGAAGTCGTCGATGTCGAAGATCGCTGCCGACAGCGACCGGCCGTAGCGGCGGACCATCGCCAGGTGCACGTCGAGCATTTCGACTAGCGCATCGCGCGTGGCCGCGCCGGTCAAAGCGTCGGTCTTCGAGCCGAGCTGCGTCGCAAGCTGCGTCGACTGCCGGCGGATGCCGTCGTAGGCCTGCGCCAGTTCGCTGGCGAGCTTGATCGTCGGCTTGAGAATGCCTTCGGCTTCGCGGGCGAGTTCCACCCATTCTTCTTTGGGCCGCGACTGGCAGAATTCCGCAATCCGGTTCTGGAACGTCGCCACGCTGCGATGATGCTCGGCCAGGCGACGGCGGAGTTGTTCGGCGATCGACTCGAGTTCCTTGGCGACGATCGCGGTCCGCTGTTCGGTGCGCGGTTTGGCGGTCGTCGGAATGTCGGTCGCCTGTTTGGCAAGGAGCATCCGCCTTCGCGTTCGCAGGCCGACGAGATACCCGATCGTCGCCACGGCCGCGAGGCCAACGGTGGCGGGAATCGAGGGCAGGTTGAATCCCGTGAAGATCGTGTCCATAACGTTTCTCTCCCGTGTCGAAACACCATCGGCGGTTGCCGCTCATCCCGGCCGCGCCGCGCGTCCGTAGGGCGGCGGATGCGCTTGCTCCGTGTATGTGCAGTAATGCCTGTCCCGAAACCAATTCTTGTAGGAGGCGAATCCTTTCGCCGATGGCGGTGGTTAACGATTTCGTCGGCGAAAGGATTCGCCTCCTACACTACTCGGATTGGTCCTAATACTTCGCGCGCGATCCGAAGCCCTTGAGGCACAACGCGCCGAGCGCGAGCACCCCGACGAGCACCACAAACCACTCCCGCGAATTAAGCTGGTCGATCCAGCGCGTCACCGTATTGACGACCGTGTACCACATGGCGCATTTCCCCTGCCGGGGCAGGCTGTAAGGTGTTGCCTTTCTTAACCCTACGTCAGAAAAACGGCCCGCCAATTCGGAAAAGTCCGCTCGCCTCGGACACCCCACGCCGCGAGGGATTCCTGAAACCGCGACCGGCGCGAAGATGGGCGTCGTAGGGCATTTCGCGGCCCGGGGCCGCCACGCTCAAGGCGTCGCCAGAGACCGGCTGGCGCGAATGCGCCCTTCGTGCCGGTTCTCCGCTCGTTCCCAGTGCATTTGTCAACGCTGAGACTTGGGGTGCCACGAGTGCCACCGCTGGCTCGCCCAGCGGTGAGACGTGCCGTTCGACGTTACCTCGTGAGGCCGCTCTGCCGGAGGAGCCAGCAGCGGCGCCCGCCCTGAATTTGGGCATCGACGGTTCAACCTACCGCCCGAGCAGCCGGTCGACGGCCGCTCCGATATCCGGCTCGCGCATCAGCGACTCGCCGACCAGGATCGCGTCGACGCCGGCGGCTTCAAGTTTTTCGACGTCCGCGCGGGTGCGGATGCCGCTTTCGCCGACGAGGATGCAATCGTCCGGCACGTCGCGGCGAATGCGGAGCGTGTGTTCGAAATCGACGTCGAACGTCCGCAAGTCGCGGTTGTTCACGCCGATGAGCGTCGCCCCGGCGGCGAGCACGCGCGGCAGGTTCGCCGGTTCGTACAGCTCGACGAGCGGCGCGAGGCCCAGTTCGAGCGCCGCGTTGTGGAGCTTGCGCAGGTTGCAGTCGTCGAGGCATTCCGCGATCAACAGCACCGCGTCCGCCCCGGCGAGCCGTGCCTCGACGAGCTGATACGTGTCGAGGATGAAGTCCTTGCGCAACAGCGGCAGGTCGACGGCCGCGCGAATCGCCGCGAGATATTCCAGGCGGCCTTGAAAGTACGGCTCGTCGGTCAGGACGCTCAAGCACGCCGCGCCGTGAGCGGCGTAGGTCTTGGCAATCGCGACCGGATCGAAATCGGCCCGAATCAGTCCGACCGACGGGCTCGCCTTCTTCACTTCGGCAATGAGCTTGATCGGACCTGGCGCGGAGAGCGCCGCGAAGAAGTCGCGCCGCGGCGGCGCATCGCCAAGCCGCTCGCGCAAGGCCGCCTCACTTACGGCGCGTTTTGCGGTGTCGATTTCGAACCGCTTCGTGACGACAATCTTATCGAGAATCGTGCTCATGCGATCGCGACCGGAGAAACCGTTATGCTCGGCGGGCCGGAAAGTTCTTGCTCGCTAGCGCAGATCTGGATTGGTTCGTTTTTTAACGCAGAGGGCGCGGAGGTTTCGCAGAGGTCGCAGAGAGGAACCGAACCGCGTCGAGGTATCTTGCGGTTGAAGATCCTTTGCCAATCGCGAAAGCGCGAAAGTACGAAATCGCGAAATATACGGGGGAAGATCGAAATCCGACGACGGCCTGCGGGAAACGGAGCTACCGGTCCTTTTGCATTCTTCATTTTGCCTTCTGCATTCCCTCCCCGTCTCCGTGACTCCGCGACTCCGTATTTCGCATTCCCCTATCCGAGCAGCATTCCCGCATACCCGACGACGCGGCTCTTGTCGCCGGTGGTGTCGGCCGTCGTTGCGTAGCCCGTGCGGACTGCCTTGTTGAGCCGGTTCCAGCGCTTGAGCGTCTCCATCACGACCACCGCGGGCCGGACGCCGCACATGCTGATCCGTTTGTCCATGATCGCGTCGAATGCCTTGTGCGGGTCGAGCGTTTCGAGCGCCGCGAGCGCTTGTTCGTCGAGCAGGCGATTCTCTTCGTCTGTGGCGAAGTGGTTCATGTCGCTCGAAATCACGAACAACACGTCGTCCTTGCGCTTGTCGAGCACGTAGGCCAGGCCCTCGGCGAGCTTTTCGAGCCGGGCATAAGTCCCCGCGCCGATGGCAATGCCCACGACTTTCGCTTCTGGTGCGAGCCGTTGGAGCAGCGGCAACTCGACCTCGATCGCGTGCTCCATGTGATGGGCGGCGCCGTCGAGTTCCAAGCCGTCGATCGTGGTCGCCAGTTCCTTGGCGAGCGCCGGGTCGCTGGGGACGTTGCCGGTCGGTAAGGCCCATTCTTCGTTGGGCGCGACGGCCCATTCGACGCCCAGCGGCGTATGCTTGGGGCAGAGCACGATGACGGTGGACGGAATCTTGACCCGCCGCAGCGCGTCGGCGGCAACCTTGCCCGAGTATTGCAGCCCCGCGTGCGGCATCATCACCGCGGGCCACGCCTCCGCGGGCGGCGCATCGCCCTCGAACAGCTTGTCGAGCGTCGCGTTGAGCTCGTCCTTGTCGGCCGGATAGAAACGTCCCGCCTGATTCGCGCCGCGCACCGTAGGGCCAATCTGCGGCTCGACCGTCCGCACGACCGACAGCGGCTTGCCCGAGGAACAGATTCCCAGCGAAAACACGCCGGCGGCTTCGGGCGTGGTCACCTTCGCCGCTTTCGCCGCGTCTTCGAGCAATTGTTCGGCCGTTTTTTCGGGATCGTAGAGCCAGGCGTTGTTCTGACCTTCGGCCACGAGCAGCGCTCGCTTCGTCGGATCGAACCCGCGGAGGTCCGGCGCGGCGACCGTGCCGTGCATTACGGGATCGAAGAGAATCGCGATCGCCAGATTGAGCGATTGCGGTCCGTGCCGCGTTTTCGCCCGTTGCTTGAGCGCCGCCGCCGCGCCTTGGCAGAGCATGAACAGCGACGATTGCAGCGGCATCAGCGGCCGCATCGACATCTTGCTGACTTCCATCGTTTCGGGCGTGCCCGGCTCGTTGATGAACAGCGCGATGCCGGCGACGTTGCCGTCGGGGCAACCGTTGAGCACGTAGCTCGCCGTCGCGCCGCGATAGAGCAAGAAAATGTTGTCGGCGCAACCCTTGGCGATGCGGTCGAGGATTTCCCCGGGATAGGGCACGCCGGGCACAAGCGCGCCCTCTTTCGCGGCGCCGGCTTCGATCGGCCCACCGAATTCGAGACCCTCGAACGTCCAAAGCTGCGTTTCGTCCTCGACCCACAGCGACGGCGGCAAGCCGGCCTTCATGCAGACCTGCTGTAGAAACTGCTCGGGCGTGAACTTCGCCTCGGTGGCCACGCTGGGAAGCAGCAAGCCGCGATTCCCCGCGCGGGCAACCTGCACGCCGTGCTTGCCGATCTCGACGGCGGCGGCTCGATCGTGTCCTTTGGCTTCGATTAGCTTGGGCGAATGCAACAGCCAGGTTTCAAGTTCCATGTACGGCAATTCCAGCGGCGAAACGCGGGGAAACCGTTGATCGTCGGTCGCGGTCCGTTCGGCGGCCTTTTCGATAGCTTCGGCGACCGTCGTCTCTTCGCCCAAGAATCCGCAACAGCTTCGCAGCCGGCCCTGGCGTTTCACGCTGACGAACGCGCCGATTACCTTCGTCCCGCCGGCCCCGGACAGATCGCGGTTCGAGAGCCGCGCGGGCAGGTTCAACACCGCCGCCGCGAATAACTCGCTCGCCGCCCGGTGGATCGTGCTCTTCTGCGCGTCGGAGAGCGAAAGGATGCCAGCTTCCACGGTCGTTTCCATCGAATTCCCTCGTGCCTTGCTCGTGATTCGGATTGGGGCAATCGTTCGGAACGAACGCCGGCGGCAATGCGGCCCCATCGAGAGAGTGTACCTCATCGCGGCCGATGCTGCATGAGTCCGGCGCGGAGCATTTCGCTATGCCGTAGGCGATGTCAACACGATCCAGAACCCCGGAAGCTGTAGGAGGCGAATCCCTTCGCCGAAAGCACGGGTTCGGCCTTCAGTCGGCGAAAGGATTTGCCTCGGACAGTTCGCAGTTATTCGCGATACGCCCGCACCAGAATCGCGCCGGCTTGCCCCTGCGGCGTGACGTTGAGGTTCAAGAAACTCGTTCCCGGGGGCGTCGCGTCGTCGCGGACGACGCGGATTGGGCACGCCGGGTCCGGCGTTTCGTAGTTCAGCGTCCGGAACAGTTTTCCGTGGTTCATCGCCATGACGCTCGCAATCAATTCGACCGTACCGCTCCCCGCGCCGAGATTGCCGAAATAGCTCTTTGCGGCAACCACGGGCACGCGCTCGGCGAGCGGGCCGAAGACCTCGACGATGGCCGCCGCCTCCTGCTCGTCGCTCGTCCGCGTGCTCATGCCGTGGGCGTGGATGTGTCCCACGTCGCCGGGCGTCATGTTGGCGCTAGCGAGCGTCGATCGCATCGCGTTGGCCAAGGCACGATCGATCCGCGCGACCATGTTCCGCGTCGCGGCGAAGGACGAACCCTGGCCGACGACCTCGGCGTAGATTTTCGCGCCGCGGGCCTTGGCCGTTTCGAGCCGTTCGAGCATCACTGCGCCGGCGCCTTCGCCGAGGACCATGCCGGTGCGGTGCAGGTCGAACGGCCGACTGGCTTTGGCCGGCTCGACGTCCTTGCCGGCGAGTTCTTCTTGCAGCGTGGTGTGCAAACTGCGGAGCGGGTGAACGCGCGTGCCGGTCGCCCCGGCGAGAATCGCGTCGGCCGCGCCGCGGGCGATGATCGCCGTGGCCTCGCCGATCGCCAGATTCGACGAGGCCTCGCGGAGCGTGTGCGAATTGCTCGGCCCGCACAGGTTGTTGAAGATCGCCACGTGGCTGGCCGGCATGTTCGGCAAATACTTGAGCAGCCACAGCGGGGCGAGCTGCGACATCCCCTCGTTGCCCCAGCGGGCGAACTCGAACTTCCCGTCCGCGCCACGGCACCGCGCCACGCCCACGGAATACTCGTCCGGCAGCGTCATCATATAGTCGGAGCCGAACACCACGCCGATCCGCTCCGGCGCGTAGGCCGGGCTGGGCAAACCTGCGTCGGAAAGGGCCAACTGCGCCGCGGCAACGCCGATCTGCGTCTCCCGGCACATCAGCTTCAGCGCCTTGCGAATCTGCTTCTGCCGCTCCTTGTCGAGCGGGCCGAAATCGGCAATGTCGCCCGTGAAACCGCGGGCTTCGCCGGCATACGAGGTCGTCAGATTCTCGGCGGGCAACGACGCGAGCGGCTCGACCCCGCTTCGGCCCGAGGCGAGCGCATCCCAAAGCGAGTCTGGGGTGCTGCCCAGCGGCGATACCAGGCCCATCCCAGTGATGACCACCCGGGCTCGTTCGTCCGGTCGATTCATGGCGCGTCGCGAAGGGCGAGGAGGGAGAAATTTGGCGGCACATTACGGCGACCGCGTGGGCGTCGCTCGGCGCGGCAACGTGATGTCCGGCTTGAGTTTGCGAGCCGGTATTTTAGTCGCCCAGAAATCGACCGTCGAGGCCGCGAACGTTCAGCGCGGCCCGCACCTGTGCGCGGCGAACCGATGTTGCCACAGGCCGGAAATGCCTCGCGGCCATTTACAATTCACTTGCATTTCCGTAGCATGGTCATCAACACGGACACTGGCCGGCCACGCGTCGCCCCCGCCTGCCCATTCTTTCGAGCCGTCCGCGATGGGCAATCGCGGTTGACCTGGGCGGGCCATCCGCGGAAGATTGGCGTGCGAAATCGCTCGCCGGCACGTCTGCTGTCTCGTTGTCCCTTTTCGCCAAGACAGGAGTTCCCGCCATGCGTCGCCACTTCTCCCTCACAGCCGGTTGCCGCTTGCCTGTGGCGATCGTCGTGTCCTGCCTGGCTCTCGGACTCGTTGCCGGCGGCTGCTCCAACGCTAAGGACGACAAGACGGCGCAAGGCAAGGACGGCGACGATCATGACCACGGCGGTCATCACCATCACGGCGATCATCCGTCCAAAGGCCCTCACGGCGGGCAAATACTCGAATGGGGCGAACACGAGTTTCACCTCGAACTCGTTTTCGACCGCGCGAAACTGCAGGCGACGGTCTACGTCCTCGACCACGACATGAAGAAGACCGAGCCGACCGAAGCCGAGTCGGTGGAACTCAAGCTCGACGGCGTCAACGAGCTGATCCCGTTCGCCGCGACTCCCCTCGAGGGCGAAACGGCCGAAAAATCCTCGCGTTACGTCGCAACCCACGCGGCCCTCGCCAGTAAAGAGCCGTTCTCCGGCCGCGTGACCGGCAAGGTAAAGGGCGAGCCCAATCCCTATTTCGCCTCGTTCGAGGAAACGACCGCCGAATCGGCCAAGGACGAGCACGACGGCGATCACGGCCATCCGCAGGACGCCGATCACGCGCGCGAGAAAGACGCCCACGAGAAGGACGCGCACGAGAAGGACCACAAGGACGACCACGACCATGCCGCCGAGGAAACTCCCTCTCCGTCAACCGCCGCGCCGGCCGACGATGCCAAATCCGAAGCACACGGCGACGACAACCACAAAGACCACCAGCACGAAGACGGCGCGGATAAGCACGAGGACGGCAAGCACGAGGACGGTAAATCTACGGATGCGCAAGCTTTGCGACCATCCGAACAGTTGCTCTACACGTCCGAGAACCTGCGGATGATGGCCGAAGACTGGGAGCGCTTCTGGTTCATGGATCAGCCGGACCACAACACTCCTGCTCGGCATCTAGGGAGCGGATCGACACCATAGCGATCCGCCAACAAGGCAAGCGATCGGTTGGCAATTACGCCCCCAGCGTGTCCGTGCTAGCACGGATACCAGCCAATCCCTTCGTGTCCTTTGTTCCGCTAACGCTCGAATTCTTCGCGGGCTGCAGAGAACTCACGCCCCGGATGAACCGCAAAGGCGCAGAGGCGCAGAGAGAGCATCATTCCGACAAAGCGCGTCCTATATCTCTCTGCGTCTTTGCGGTTCATCGGGAACTTGATTTCGGCCAACGGCCACGGCCACTCTGGCGCAATCGGCATTGTTTCGCGACGCGCGAATCTTGTACGATGCCGGTCGCTAACACGACTGGGTTGCCGGCGGGCCTGGCCGGTTTCGAATTGGAAAGGATGCCTGCCATGTCTCGCCTGCTGCACTCGGTTTTCTCTGGCCGCACTGCTCGTCGCTCCCGTATCCATAATCCGCGGCGGCTGCAATTCGAGACGTGCGAACCGCGGTCGATGCTCTCGGTTACTGCCGAAACCCCGGGACCGGCGGCGATCGACCTGGCCGACGCGGTCCAACACGGCCTCGCCCTCTCCGGCATTCCCGGCATCGGCTACGACGGCACGGGCGTAAAGGTCGGGGTGATCGCGCCCGGCATCGCCCATCGCACCGCGGTCGCCGGTGAAACGCCCGACCCGAAGCTGCCCGCCAATATCACGGTCCACCCGACGCTCAGCGGCAGCCCGACGGACGACAAAGGCACCGCGATGCTCGAAGTCGTCCACAGCGTCGCTCCCGGCGCACAGCTTTATTTCGCCGGTTATCCCGACAGCGGCGCGCGGATCACGCCGGCCCAGATGCGTGACGCCATCACGTGGATGATGGACCAGGGCGTTCGCGTGGTCGTCGACGCGATCGAAATCTACGACGAGCCGTTCTTCGAGGATGGCACGGGCACGGTCGCCGAAAGCGTCAAGAAAGCGATCGAAGAGGGCGTCGTCTACGTTGCCGCCGCGGGCGACGCGGCCAATCGCCACTACCAGGGCGTTTACGCGTCGAGCGGCGGCGACTTTCCGCTCCGCCACGATTTCGACGCCGGCGGTCTCGTCGATTCTTTTCTGCGGATCGAATTGCCGCCCGGGGCCGAGGTCGACATCGTCCTGCAGTGGAGCGACCCGTGGGGCGCCAGCGCGAACGATTACACCCTCACGCTCTGGACCGATCCGCCGGTCAGCGTGCTCGCGTCGTCGACGAACGTGCAGAACGGCACGGGCAACCCGTTCGAGAAGATTTCCGCGGTTCGCAACACGAGCAACGCGACGGCCCACGCCAACATCTCGGTCGTCAAGTCGGCGACCGCGCTTGCCCGCGAGCTGGAGATCTTCATCACCGAGTCGAGCGGGGCGACGATTAGCGACAACGACGTGACGCCGGGCGATTCGATCGTCGGCCATAAAGCCGTCGCTGGCGTCATTGCGGTCGGCGCGCTCGAACCGACGATGCCGCTCGAAACGCTCTGGCCCGACAGCAGCCGCGGCCCGTCGACCGTGTACTCGAACTTCGCGACGCAAACCAAAACTCCGCGGAACAGCCTTGCCGGCGTCGCGCTGCACGGCATGGAAACACGCGTCGGCCAGCTTGGGCACTTCCCCAATCCGTTCCACGGTAGCGCGGCGTCCGCGGCCCACACGGCCGGCGTCGTCGCGCTCATGCAGCACGCCCATGACGCCATGTCGGCCGCGGTCGGACCGATGCTCACGCCTGCTCAAGTCGCCACGCTCCTCAAGAACACGGCCGTCGACATCGGCACGGTCGGTTACGACGCATCCACCGGCGCCGGGCTGTTCGACGCGACCGCTGTGGTCGCCGCCGTGCAAAATCAGCCCAAGGTGTCGCTCGTCAACGTCCGCAACCTGGCCGACGTCCACGGCGGGTATCGCGTCAAGGACCGCAACGGAACTACCGTCAACTGGGGCCAGATCGCCAGCGCGCCCGTTGGCGGCGGCATGACGCAAGTCTCGTTCACCTTCACCGAACCGGTCCTCGTCGATCAGGCCGACCTCGTCGTTCGCGGCGGCGGAGGATTCGGTCTCGTCATCCCCAGCATCGGCTTTGCCTACAACGCCGCGACGCACGTCGCCACCTGGCAGTTCGACCCGATCTATCGCGACCAGCTTCTCTTGACGCTCGACGGAACGTCCGCGACGGCCGTCACCGATCTCGACGGCAACCGCCTCGACGGCGAATGGGTCAATCCGACCGGCTACACCGACAACGACGCCGACGCGAGCAACTATCCGTCGGGCAACGGCGTGGCTGGCGGAAACTTCGTGTTCGCCGTGACGATTCTCACCGGCGACGCCGACCGCGACGGCCGCGTGTCGCTCGCCGATCTCGCCCGCGTGCAGCGGAATTTCGGCAAGGCCAGTGGCGCGATCTGGGAAGACGGCGACGTGACGGGCGACGGCGCCGTCACCGCCGCCGATGCCGCGCTGCTGGCCAGTTCGTTCGGCGCCGATTTTCGCACCTGGCCGACCGCCCCAGCGTCGCCGCCAAGCGCCGCCGCGATCGTCGTGGCATCGACGGCGCGGGTTCCGGAAGGCGATGCACCCCCGAAGCCCGCGCGCCTGTCCGCCCAGCCGGTACGACAACCACGGCGCCCGATCGAAACCGCAACCGACAAGGCGATTTCCGGAATCGAAGCTGCCACGGTGACACGAGTCCTCCGGGGACGCGCAGTTCGGCATTCCACTACACCGCCCGTCAGTTCCTCGACGGACAATTCTGCGTTTTCTGCCGGGCGGGCCCCGTAGCTTGCCAATGCGGCGTTCCTCCCCTTGTCCAACCCCGCCCGGCGATTCGGATATACTTCTACATAGCCGGGTAGATTCATTTCCCAGGCCGCCGCCATTGGCGTTCGGCGGCCGGTTGTATTGTTGCCGCACGCGCGGCGGAGGGTGCAGGCGATGGCGATTATGCGAACCGTATCGACGGCCGCGGCCGTGCTGCTCTGTAGCACGCTGTTTACGGCCCCCGCGTTGGCCCAGCCGGCCGACGCCGCTCCCAGCCTCGGCGACGCCCTCTTGGGCGGCATCAAAAAGTCCCGCGTCGTCCGGACCATGCCGGAAGGCCCCTTCGGCGAGCGCGGCTCGCTCCAGCGGACGATGTTTCTCGACGTCGTCGGCTCCAACAAAAACCTCGAAATCGCGTTCGTTCTCGACGGCACGAGCAGCATGGGTCAGGACATTCAGGCGGCGGTCCGCTCGATGACCGCGTTCGTCGATCAACTCCGGCAAATGAAATCCCGCGACTCGAACATCACCTTCGCCCTGGTCGTTTACCGCGACACAGGTTCGCCGTCCGGATCCGTCGTCGTTCCCGTCGACCGCTTCACGGCCAACGCGCCGGACTTCAATCGCGTGCTCAACACGGTGAAGACGGAAACGGGCGCCCCGTGGTTCCAGGAACAAGTCGACGTTGGCCTGCACACGGCGCTCACCAAGCTTCCCTGGTCCGCGGCGAACGATAAGGAATACTCCCGCTGGATCGTCCTGTGCGGCGACGCGCGGCCGTATCTCGAATCGGGCAGAGACCGCCAGTATCGCAAATACTCGACCAAAGACCTGATCTCGCTCGCCCGCGAGCGAAGTGTCCAGGTCTACACGATCCTCTGCCGCTCTGGCTTTACGAACAACACCAAGGAGAACGCCCAGCTCTTCGAGACCGCCAAACGCGAACATCCCGGTTTTCTCGCGTTCGCAAGGCAAATGGCGA
>QEVJ01000120.1 GCA_003576845.1 Planctomycetota bacterium | reverse complement strand
ATGGCCAAACCTCCTGCAATCAAAGCGGAAAATAGGCAATCCGACAGACAGTACCAAATCACAGCCGATTTTCCCACCTACAATCGTGACGCCCAAACGCCCCTGAGAGCCAATCGGAGCCAATCTTGACCCTCCTTGGCAGCGTTCCTATACTCCCGCCCTCTTTCCCGGCGTGCGGAGGCGCGTCGGACGACCCAACTCGTTTCAATATCCAGGTTTACGGAGAAACCGGCATGTCTCGCAGGGAAGCGTATCGCTCGGCCGGACGCGCGGCACAGCGCAAACGGTGGTTTCGGTTGGGGTTTGCGGCGGTGGCGATCGTCGGCACGTGCGTGGGCGTGCGGTATGCCTGGCCGCCCTATACGGCGAGCGCGGAAGACGAGGAGTTTGCCCAAGCGGCGCAAGCCCCGGTCGCCCCGAGCCGCGATCCGAACGTCGTGGCGGTGGTCAACGGCGAGAAGATCATGCGATCGGAATTGGCGGCCGAGTGTCTGCGGCATTATGGCCACGAGGTGCTCGAAAGTCTGGTAAATAAGGAACTCATCGCCGCCCATTGCGAAGCGCAAGGCGTCGCGGTCGAAGAGGCGGAGATCGACGCCGACGTGGCGCGGCTCGCCGCCCGGTTTCAGGTGCCGGTCGATCAGTGGCTCTTGATGTTGCAAAAGGAACGGGACATCAATCCCGAACAGTACCGCCGCGACATCATCTGGCCGACGATCGCGCTCCGCAAACTGGCGTCGGAGCAGTTGCAAGTCACGGAGCAAGAGCTGCGCGAAGCTTACGAGACGGAATTCGGGCCGCAGGTCAAGGTGCGGATGATCGGCATGCGGGGCAAGCTGGCGGATGCCCAAGCGGTTCGCGAGCAAGCGGCGGCGAATCCAAAGGAATTTGGACGCTTGGCACGCGAGCATTCGCAAGACGCCGAGAGCGCGAGCGCCAACGGGTGGATTCAGCCGATTCGCTTACACGCTGGCGATCAGAAGATCGAGGACGTGGCGTTTGCGCTCAAAGACGGGGAAGTCTCGGAAGTCATCATAGTCAACAAAGTTCAGTTCGTCATTTTGCTGTGCGAAGGCCGGATTCCGGCGCGGCAGGTAAAGATGGAAGAAGTGGCGGACCGGCTCGAAGAGTCGATCCGCGACAGCAAGCTCCGCGACGAGGCGGCGAAGCTGTTCGCGCAACTGCAAAAAGACGCCAAGGTCGTCAACATCCTCAACGACGAGGCGAAGAAGCAGCAAATGCCCGGCGTCGCCGCGACGATCAACGGCCGGCCGGTTAGCATCAAGGCCTTGTCGGAAGAGTGCCTCGTCCGCCACGGCAAGGACACGCTCAACGGTCTCGTCAACCGCCGGATCATCGAGCAGACGCTCCGCAAGAACAACGTCAAAGTCGCCGGTCAGGACATCGACGACGAAATCGACGAAGCGGCGGCCCGAATGGTCGGCCTCGATAAGAACGGCAAGCCCGACCGCGAGAAGTGGCTCAAGCAAGTCACGAGCGAACCGGGCGTGACGGTCGAGCTGTACGTCCGCGACGCGGTTTGGCCGTCGGTGGCGATGAAGGCGCTGTGCAAGGCGCAAGTGAAGATCACGGAAGCAGACCTTCAAAAGGCGTTCGAGTCGAACTACGGCGAACGCGTGTCGTGCCGGGCGATTCTCGTCGACGATCTGCGTAAGGCACAAAAAGTCTGGCAGGCCGCCCGCGAAAAGCCGACCGAAGAGAACTTCGCCCAGCTTTCGGCCGAGCATTCGACCGACGCGAGCGTCCGGGCGCTCAACGGCGAGATTCCGCCGATCCGCAAGCACGGCGGCCGGCCGGTGCTCGAAGAAGAAGCCTTCAAGCTCAAGAAACCCGGCGAGCTTTCGGGCATCATTCAGACTGACGGCAAGTACGTGATTCTGTATTACCTCGGCCGCACCAAGCCCGACACGGTGACGCTCGAAGATGTCCGCAGCGATCTGTACGACCACGTCTATCGGATCAAGCTCAACGATTCGATGGGCAAGCTGTTCGACCAGATGCAGCAGACGGCGAGCGTGACCAACTATCTCGATCCCTCGAGGTCGCGCCAGCCGGCCAAGGCTCGTGCCGCCGCCGAAACGGCGACCCGCAGCGGAACGACCACGCGCAAGTAACCGTGTGGGTGCCACTGCTGGCTTGTCCAGCAGTGAGGGTTGCCGTTTGACGTTGCCCTCGCGAATCGCATTGCTGGATAAGCCGGCAATGGCGCCCGACGTGCGTTCAAAGGGAAATCGGCGGCTTCTTGCGGCCCGGCGAAATCGGGTCCGGTTTTACGGCAAGATGACCGCCGGAACGGCCGAATTACCCCATGCGCGGTGGGGCCGCCGACCCTGACCTTGCTTTGCCCGCAACGCGACTATACGATCAATACAGCCGGGTTAAGCTTGGTGGATTGCGCCTCTTGCGCGACCGGAAAAGCTTGCGCCGCGCGCCGACGGACCGAACCATTCTCTTCTGACCGCTAAAGGGCTTCGCATGAGTCGACTTCCCTCTCACGTTTGGGCGTGCTGTGTTCATCGACCGAGACTGGTGATTGCCGCTACGCTTGCCCTGATGCTGGGCGGGTCGGTCTGGCTTGCCGGGCAGGTCAGGGAGGTTGCCCATGCGGCCCCGCAGCCGACGGACCGGCAGATCGCCCTGGTCGTGTCGCAGTTGATGCAAGACGGCCATCTTGCCCGCGAGAAGCAGGAACTCGACGATACGATTTCCGAGCGCTGCATGACGCAGTTCATCAAGGCGCTCGATCCGATGAAGCTGTTTTTCGAGCAGTCGGACATCGACCGCTTCATGGAGTACAAGGACAGCCTCGACGACATGGTCAAGAAGGGCGACATCAAGGTCGCCTACATGATTCACGACCAGTTTCTGAAGCGGGTCGACGAGCGCGTCGCCCTGGTCGACAAGCTGTTGCCGCTGCCGGTCGATTTCACGCTGGACGAAGAAGTCATCGTCGACGGCGACGCGGCCGTCTATGCCAAGACGCCCGAAGAAATCTATGAGCGGTGGCGGAAGATGCTCAAGTACGAGTTGCTCGTGATCAAGGCCGACGAGAAGGAAAAGTTCGACCTGGCCAAGGCCAAGGAGCGGCTCGGCCGCCGGCACCACACGCGGGCCAAGTATCGCCATCAGACGAACAGCGACGACCTGCTCGAGCTGTACCTCTCGTCGCTCACAAGCGGCTACGACCCGCACACGTCGTACATGTCGCCGACCTCGGTCGAGAACTTCAACATCGAGATGAAAAAGAAGCTCCAGGGAATCGGCGCCCAGCTTCAATCGGACGAAGGCTACACCGTGGTCAATCGCGTGGTTCCCGGCGGCCCGGCCGACCGCGACGGACGCCTTAAGGAAAAGGACCGGATTGTGGGCGTCGGCGAGGGAACCGACGGCGAGATCATCGACATCGTCGACATGCGGCTTACCGACGTCGTCAAGCACATCCGCGGCGACAAGGACACCGTCGTGCGGTTGCAGGTCCAGCCCGGCGGCGACGGCGAACGCCAGGTTTACGCGATCACGCGGGCCGAAATCGATCTCAAAGACCAGATCGCCCGGGGTGAAATCGTCGAAGACGGCAAGAAGGCCGACGGTTCGCCGTATCGTGTCGGCGTGATCGACTTGCCGAGCTTTTACATGGACATGGAAGGCGCGCGAAAGCGCTTGCCCGATTATCGCAGCACGACCCGCGATTGCCGCAAGATTCTCGATGATTTCCGCGAAAAGAAGGTCGACGCGGTCGTGCTCGACCTGCGCCGCAATGGCGGCGGCTCGTTGATCGAAGCGATCAACCTCACCGGCCTGTTCATCGACCAGGGACCGGTGGTTCAGGTGAAGGACTCGCGCGGGACGGTGAATCACTACGACGATCCCGAGCCAGGCATGGCCTGGTCCGGACCGCTCGTCGTGCTCACGAGCAAGTTCAGCGCGAGCGCCAGCGAGATTTTCGCCGGCGCCATTCAGGACTATAAGCGCGGCCTGATCGTCGGCGACAAGACAACCCACGGCAAGGGCACGGTGCAGAGCCTGCTCGACTTGGGCGAGGAGCTGTTCCGCGCGGCCGGTCCGGGCGTGCCCAATCTGGGCGCGCTCAAGATCACGATCCAGCAATTCTATCGCCCCAGCGGCGACAGCACCCAGAAGCGCGGCGTCGTCGCCGACGTCGAACTCCCGTCGCTCACCACGCACCTCGACGTGGGCGAAGGCGACCTCGACTATGCCATCGACTTCGACAAGGTGGATGCTTTGCGGCTCGCGCAGCTCGACCTCGTCGGCGATGCGATGCTCGCCCAGCTTCGCTCGCGGTCGCAGGAGCGGTGCGTCAAGAACGACGACTTCGCCAAGCTCCAGAAGCGGATCAACCGCTATCTGGAACAGAAGCAGCGCAAGACCGTCACGCTCAACGAAGAGAAGTTTCTCGCCGAACGGGCGGAAGTCAACGCCGACAAGGAACTCGAAAAGGCGATCGAGGACGAGAACGATCCGGCACGCCCGGTCGTCAAGCGCGACTATTACTTCAACGAAGCGCTGGCCGTAACGCTCGATTACGTCGGCATGGTCGGCTCGCGCACGGCGAATAATTGATGACCGCGGGAATCGCCGGTTACGCAGGATCGTGGTGTCGCTGGCGCTTGGCAAGCGACCAAAACGTGATGCCGAGGAGCAGGTCAACGAACGCCGCGCCGCGGAGGGCGATCCTCACGGGGTCGTCGAACAAAAAGCTCGCGGCGAATACCGGAGCGGCGCCGGCGAAAGTGCAAAGGGCGACCAATCGGAACTTTGCGGTGTGCATGGCAATCCCCACCGTTTGACCTACTGAACCTCGTTCCCCACTATCCGCGGCGCATCGCCCGGCCGATGTCGCGTTGGCCTTCGCGCTTCTTGATCGCTTCCCGCTTGTCATGTTTTTTCTTACCGCGGCACAGGCCCATCAGGACTTTGATTCGCCCCTTGCTGAAGTACATTTTCAGCGGGATAAGCGTCAGGCCTTGCTCCTTTGCCCTGTCGGCGAACTTGCGAATCTCCCGGCGATGCAACAATAGCTTGCGGGCGCGTTTCGGCTCGTGATTCAGAAGACTCGCCTGCGGATACTCGGGAATGTCGCAGCCGACGAGCCAGAGTTCGTCGTCCTTGACGCGGCCGTAGGCTTCCTCGATCGACGTTTTGCCGCCGCGGATGCTCTTCACTTCGCTGCCGACGAGCACGATGCCGCATTCGAGTGTATCGAGCACTTCGTACTCGAACCGAGCCCGGCGATTCTGAGAAACGAGCCGCTCGTTGTCGTGCTCGCGATCGACGGCCTTGTCGGGTTTCTTCTTGGCCATGTGGATCGAGCGAGCAAGCGGACGACGGGGACGACGTGCGGACGTTGAGATTACACTTTTACGCACCGCGCGCTCCGCTGGCAAGGCACAAAACGCCGGCGGGGCAGGGCGAACGCATGTCGCGTCGCTCTACCCCGCGCTTGTCTGGACCGCACTTGTCTGGCCGTTATGCTTGCCGAGTTGCCGGCTACGATTCGTCGCGGTCGTCGCGCGGATTGGTCGGGCTCGCTTCGGCGACCGGCGGCGATTCGGCGGCGTCGCCGGACCGCTTCTTCTCGTAGCCCAGGGCGAGGATCACTTCGAGGATCTCGCTGCACGTGGGGAACATCCGCCCGCTGCGGCGCTTGTAGTCGTCCAAGGCGCTCATGAACTCGACTTCGGCCGCCGAGTAATCGCGCTCGCAGGTCGTCGGGTCGATCTGCCGCCGCCGGGCGACTTTCACCCGGCGCTCGATTTGTCGCCGCTCGACCGCAACCGGCTCCTGCTTGACGCGGCGCTCCGCTCCCTTGCGGCGGTCTTTCGCGCGGCGACGGTCGACGGGTACGATGGTGCTGGATTTGCCGGATTTGCCCACGCGATGCTCCTCTTGCCTCGGGTTCGGTGTCTCGGGCGGCCCGCACGACTGGCCGTAGTCGATATCAGCATCGGAGTTCCGCCTGGGCAAGATTTACCGGCCGCGAAAAGAGTGCGGTTGCGCGAACTTCTGCGGATGGAGCAAACTTGGCCGTCGCAAGGACGGAAGCGATTGCACCGCGGGCAAGTGGCCGCGTCCACCCATCGCAGTACGGACTGAATGTCCGTCCTACGGCAAAGCGTCTGCTCGCCGCCGTCCGTTCGGCAATGCGAGAAACATCCCCATCCCGATAATCGCCGCTGCGGCTGACCCGCACAACACGCCGATCTTTCCGGCGGAGAGCACTTCGTCGCCGAGCGGAGCGAGGGCCAGATTCGCGATGAACAGAGCCATCGTGAATCCAATGCCCGACAAACAGCCGCCGGCTGCGATCATTCCCCAGCCGACGCCGGCCGGCAAGGCGGCGATTTTCATCCGCACGGACGCATAGCAGAACGCGAAAACACCCAGCGGTTTGCCCACCAACAAGCCGACGGCCACCGCGATCGCCACGGGATCGGCGAGTCGCCCGAGTTCGAACGCGACGCCGGCATTCGCCAGGGCGAAAATCGGCATGATCAGGAACGCCACCCACGGATGCAGCGTCGATTCGAGGTATTCGAGCGGCGAAAGCGTTTCGCGGGCTGCCCATTGGATTCGCCGGACTTTCTCGGCATTGTCCGGAGCGTGGCTCGCGTCGTCGTCGCCCTGCCAGACATCGCCCAAGCGATCGAGAATCTCGCCGAACAGGCCGCGGTTGATGTAGCTCCGCGCCGGGGTCATCAACCCGAGCACGACGCCAGCGATCGTGGCGTGAATTCCGGATTCGTGGACAGCGAGCCAAACGAACGCGCCGAGCACGACATAGGGCGCGAAGCTCCGCACGCCGGCCCGGGCAGCAAGATGAACGAGAATCAACCCAACGACGGCCGCCAGGAGCCAGTCGGTGTGCAGGTTGCTGGAATAGGCGACGGCGATGACCAGAATCGCGCCGATGTCGTCGACGATGGCCAGCGACAGGAGCATGACGCGCAAGCCGTGGGGAACGCGATTACCCAGCACGGCCATACATCCGACGACGAACGCGATGTCGGTGGCCATCGGAATTCCCCAGCCGCGTTCGCCCGGCTCGCCGCGTTGCAGCGCGAGGTAGATGAGCGCCGGAGCCAGCATTCCGCCGAGCGCCGCGGCGATGGGAAGCGCGGCCTTGCGCAACTGGCGCAGCTCGCCCAGCACGATCTCGCGTTTGACTTCCAGCCCGACGACGAAGAAGAAAATCGCCATCAGGCCGTCGTTGACCCAATGTTCGAGCGAAAGATTCAGCGAGAAGTCGCCGATCGAAATGCCGATCGGCGTCGTCCATAAATGATGCACCGCCTCGGCCGCAGCGCCGTTCGCCACGACGAGCGCCGCAATCGTCGCCAAGAGCAACACGACGCCGCTGGCCGACTGCACGTGAATGAACCGCAGGATCGGCGCCGTGATCCGATGCACGGGTTCTTTGGGAAGCGGCAACGAGTTGCGGGTGGGCCTGGCTTGGGCCATGACGTTCCTTGGTTGGGCGTTGGCGGGAGGAAACGAACGAAAACGGCGAGAATACGGTTCAACTTTTCGAGCCGTCGACCACCGAAAGTCCCGCGTCGCCGATCGCAAACGGGACGATTTCGTCCGTGCAGGCGCTGCCGCGGTGCTTCGCGACGTAGAGGGCGCGGCCGATCCGCGCGCCGTCGCGAATCTTCCCCAACAGGATAACCGAATTCGCCCCCGAAAGCACGTCTCCTTCATCGAGCCCGCGCGAGATGAGGTCTTCGAGCATCGTTTCCCGCGACGTAACGAGCAGCATGCAGCCGACGGCGCTCGGATCGTAAGCGTGGCGTGCAGCTTCCTCGGCGTGGCGCAGGTAATGCTGCCGAAACAGGTCGCGCGCCACCCACTCGGGCTCCTTGCGGAGCACCTGGTGATAGAGGTACTCGAACATCTCGAATTGGAGCGATTCGCGGGGGCGATCCACCGGCTCGATGCCGTCGACCACGACGCGGCGGACGCCGTGAATGAGATTGCCGTATAAGAACGCAATGGCCGCGGTCGTGCGGGCGTTCACCTGCGCCTGCCACTCGTGCCATGCGTAGAAGTCGGATTCGTCGCGCGTGATCCGACGGCTGCGATGATCGAACAGCCGCAGGTAGTCGCCGTGCGCGCGGCGGGCGAAAAAATCGTCGAGATTCGGCGTGGCCCCGGCATCGACCACGCTCAAGCTGCGGCCGAAAATCCGCGCGGCGTAATCGGCGTGCGACTGTGAATCGCCGCGGACGCTCATGTCGAAGAACACGCCGGCGCGGTCTTCCTGCGCGGCCCCGGCTTGGGCGAATTGCAGGCCGAACTGCGTCTTGCCGACGCCCGTCGCACCCACGAGGACCGTGAGCGTGCCCGGCACGAGCCCGCCGCCCAAGAGTTCGTCGAGCCCGGGCACGCCGGTCGACTGGCGCGCAGCGGATGGTGCGGCAGGTGCAGGCGTGCTCGTCATGCTCCGGTTCTAACCGCAGCGCGGGCCCGGTTCAATGGCATTTCGCGGGCATTTGCACGCGGCGCCGCGGGCGACGATAATCGCACCCATCGCCGACTCGATCCCACGCTCCCCGTTCGCTGGAGTATCCGATGAAACGAGTATTTTCTGGCATCCCCGCCGCAATGGCCGCGCTGTTGTGTCTCGCGTTCTTTGGACGGACGGCTCCCGGCGCGGACGACAAGCCCGCGGCCGCTGCCGACAAAGCGGCGAAGTCCGACGGCGAATGGATTCAACTTTTCAATGGCAAGAACCTCGACGGCTGGATTCCCAAAACTCGTGGAGCAAAGGCCGGCGAGAACCCCGGCAACACGTTCCGCGTCGAGGACGGCGCGATCGTCGTGAGGTACGACCAGTACACCAAGTTCGACGAGAAGTTCGGGCACTTGTTCTACAAAGAGTCCTTCTCGAACTATCGCTTGCGGGTCGAGTATCGCTTCGTGGGCGAGCAATGTCCCGGCGGACCCGGCTGGGCGATTCGCAACAGCGGCGTGATGATTCACGGCGAGTCGCCCGACGAGATGGGCGTCGACCAGGACTTTCCCGCGTCGATCGAAGTGCAACTGCTCGGCGGGGCCAAGACCGGCGAGCGAACCACCGCGAACCTCTGCACGCCCGGCACGAACGTCGTCATGAACGGCAAGCTCATCACGCAGCACTGCACGAGTTCCAAGTCGAAGACCTATCGCGGCGACGATTGGGTGACCGTCGAAATCGAAGTCCGCGGCAGCAAGCTCGTCCGCCACATCCTGGAAGGCGAAACGGTCCTCGAATACAACGAGCCGCAACTCGACGAACGCGACGGCCACGCGAAAGAGCTGGCGAAGAAGAAGGGCGGCAAGCTGCTCGCCGGCGGCACGATCTCGCTCCAGTCCGAAAGCCACCCGGTTGAGTTCCGCAAGGTCGAACTGATGAAGCTCGATGCCGAGTAGCTCTTCACCGCAAAGGCGCGAAGAAGCAAAGGGAATTGCTCGTTATCGTACTTCTTGATTCCTTTGTGCCTTTGCTCCTTTTCGGTATTGAAGCGGCATCGGCTGTCACTTGGCTTCGTATCCGCGCCACATCCAGACGAGCGTGTCCGCGAGCGTCGCTTCGAACACTTTGCCGTCGCAATGCCGCGAGGCTTTGCTGAAGATGAAGCGGTAGGCGTAGCCTTTGGCGGCGAGCGCGGCGGCGGTTCGGCGGTTGGCCATGACCCAGTTGTGATACGTCTCCTCGGGATCGTTCGCCCGCAGGTCGTTCTCGGCGACGTGCGTAAAGATGCGGAGCGGTTTCTTCTCGCCGTTTTCGATCAGCTTCTTGCCGGAATGATATTCCCACGCGCCGAGCGGGTACTCTTTTTCCTCAGGGGCATCGTCGTCCTGCTGATCGACGAACGTGCCCGAGTATGTGATGAGGCGGCGAAACAAATCCGGGCGAAACCAGCCCATCGCGAGCACGGCCGCGCCGCCGGAGCTGCATCCCATCGCGGCCTTGCCCCAGGGATCGTCCGTGAACGCGATGTTCGGATACGCAGCCCGGATTTCCTTATTCGCCAGCACGGCCGGCAAAACTTCGTCGTTGATGAACCGCGCGAACCGGTCCGACATCGTGTCGTATTCGAGTCCGCGCTCGCTTCCTTTGCTGTCGTCGCCGCCGTTTTCGACGCTGATCGTGATGAACGCCGGCAGCTTGCGGCCGGCGTCCTGCGACGCGGTCAGGTTGTCGACCGCGTTCTGCACGAGCTTCAGATTGCTCGGCCCGTCGAGCGTCACGAGAATCGGCGCCTTCCTGCCGTCTTTGTACGCGGCGGGCACGTACACGAAAATCTTCCGCTCCTTGCGGACCTTCTTCCGCGAATCGAGCGTCTTGTCGTCTCCCTTGAAGATCTTGCTCTCGGCGAGCGGCATAGCGAACTCGAATCGCTTGCCCTTGGCGTTGCCGCGGTCGGTCAGATCGGGATCGATTTTGTAATCCGGCCCGACGACGAAGTCGCCGTTGGCACCGGGATTCTTCGGATCGGCGCTCGCGTTTGCAGCGGACTCGCGATTCGCGTTCGCGCCCGATTCGCCTTCGGCAAACGCTGCGGACAGGACGCCGAACGTGGCGCACGAAAGGACGATACAAACGCCAAGTCGAAGTGCTCGCGAATGGGACGGCATGGAGTACTCGTCGAAGAAAATGGAAGAACGCGAGAACGCCGCGTCCGCACGCCGCGCGGCCCCAAAACCGGCATTCTAGCCAGCCGCGGACGAAAGAGCGAATGCGGGATGCGGCAGCGGCTCGGCATCGGCCGCGTAAACATAATCGGCCCGCTCACGCCAGCAAACGCCCGACGCTCTCCATCAGCCGATCCATCGCGAACGGCTTGCGGATGTAGTCGTCCACGCCCAGCATCTCCGCATACGCCTTGTGCCGGCTTCCCTCGTTGGCCGTAATCATGATGACTCGTAGCGGCACCGGCCGGCTCCGGCGGAGCTTCTCCAGCACCAAAAACCCGCTCCGCTTGGGCATCATCATGTCCAGAATCATCAGGTCCGGGTCCTCCCGCTCGGCCATCGCTAGCCCCTGATTGCCGTCGCGGGCGACCAGCACCGTATAACCCTTGGCCTCGAGCGCGTGCCGTATCGCCTCGACGATCTCGTAATCGTCGTCGACCAGCAGCACGCGCTTGCCCGTACCGGGTTTGGCGGGAGCATCGGGTTTGGTTTCCGGCTTAGCCTCGGACATTTGCAGATTCCCTTGGGGGCCAATCGTTTGACGGCACGTTCCGTTTGCTCGCCGCCCGAACGCAGAGCCTTTCCCGAAACCCGAATCTGTAGGAAGCGAATCCTTTCGCCGATTGATCGCTAACCGGCGCTGTCGGCGAAAGGATTCGCCTCCTACAGTTCTGGGATAGGCTCTTAACGATCGAGTAGATTCGCCGTCAGCCTAACCAAGCCCGTGCACGGCTGCAAGGATTCGTGCCTCGCCGCTCACCCCCACCCCGCCGCCCGCCTCGACGCTCCTGCCATCGTGGTTTATCGTGAAGCGTTGCCCGTCCGATTGCTGCCCCACCCCGCCAAACCCTCCGCGGTTTCATGAAGTTCGCCGAGCTGATCGTCCTCCTGCCGTGCCACAGTCTGGAGGACTTTCCGGTCCACTACGAAGCCGACGAGGCCGAGGCCGTCCTATCGGCTTGGTCGGCCCTTTGGCATCCGCGGCTCGTCGCCTCGGCTCAAGCGATGCCCACATGGCAACGGGTCGACTGCCCGCCCGAAACCTTCGCCGAGCGGCTGATCGTCGTCCCCGAAATGTGCGACCGCGAACTGGCCGCCGGCTACCTCACTCGGGCGAGCGAGGAAGGCGCCACGGTAATCACGCGGCTGCGGCATCGGCACGAAATCGTGGCCGCCGCCCTCGCCGCGCTCGATGCCGACATTCAAAATCCGTCGCCGCCGAACCCGGAAAGCGACGAACTCGCCGCCGACTTCCTCGCCGTCGGTTTTCTTTATCTGCAAGTCGAACTGCTCACCCGCCGCATGCGCTATATGAGCAACATCGACCAGGCGAATTTTAACCAGCAAATTGTCGGCGGCGCCACGGCGTTCGTTTCCGGCGACTTCGAGGAAACCCGCCGCCGCCTGCAAAACTGCTTCGACGTTCTGGCCCAAGCCCGCGAGCATTTTTATCCCGTCGATGCCTATCTGCTCGACGTGGTGCTCGTCGCTCCCACGACGCTTGGTGCGTCGCTCGCCAAGGAGGTCGCCGCGCCGACGCCGATCAGTCTCCTGCTTACCGGCGAAGAACTCGCGATTCTCGCCGAGCGCCAGCCCGACACGCTCGCTGAGTTGAGAACCGCGTGGGCGGAAAAGCGAGTCGGCATCATCGGCGGGTCGTATGGCGCGGTCGATCTGCCGCTCGCCGATCCCGAAACGGCCCTCGCGGACTTCGAGCGCGGTCTCGCACTTTTTGACCAGCACCTGGGCCATCTCCCGGCGATCTGGGGCAGTCGCCGCTTTGCCCTCGCGCCCTGGCTCCCGCAGCTTCTCTCGAAAAAAGGCTTCGTCGGCGTCTGGCACGTCGCGCTCGACGATGGTCAGTTTCCCCGACCGCATCAGGCCAAGGCCAAATGGGAAGGCACGGACGGCACGGCGATCGACGTCCTCGGCCAGTTGCCCGTCGACGCGGCGAAGGCCGACAGCTATCTCGGCCTCTCGATCAAGCTGGGCGAGTCGATGGACCGCGATCACGTCGCGTGCGTCGTGCTCGCCCATTGGCCTGGGCAAGCGGCCTGCTGGCACGACGATCTCCGCCGCGGGCATCGCTACGCCCCCATTCTCGGCAAGTTCGTCACGGTCGAAGATTTCTTCGGCGGCACATCGGCGCCGAGCCAGTTCGTCCACTTCGAACCCGACGAATACCGCCCGCCGCTGCTGTACCAAGACGTCGTCCGCGAACGCGCCGATCCCATCTCGCGCCACGTCCGCGACCACCAGGCCGCCGTAGCACGCGCCGCGGCAAACGCAATCGAAACCGCCGCAATCTGTCTCGGCCGAACACAGAGTGCTCCTGGTGGCTTGCCCGATTCCTCGTGGGGTGCCACTGGCTCGGCCAGTGCGGAACTGTCACCTATCTCTCCATCAAGCCCGTCGGCGTCCGATCCGGCGTCCTCCCTCCCCGTCGCCGCCCTCGCCAAACAAATCCCCCGCGTCGCCGCCGGCGGCTCGCCCGGCGTGTTCGTCTTCAATCCGCAATGCTTCTCCCGCCGCCTGGCCGTCAACCTTCCGCCCGGCATGTCCGCACCCGAGGTCGCCGGAGCGATCCTCGCGGCGGGCAGCGACAACGGAAACGCCCGCGCCGTCGTCGAAGTCCCGCCGCTCGGTTTCGCCTGGATCGGCGACCACGCCTCGCCAGCGCCGCCGGCCAAACCGAGCCGCCTCAAAAAGCCCGCCGCCATGGCCGACCCCTCGGGCATTCTCCAAAACGGCTACATCGAAGCCCACGTCAATCTCGTCACGGGCGCGCTCCAATCGTTCCGCGGCGTGAACCACCGGCAGAATCTCATCTCACAGCAGCTCGCCCTCCGCATGCCCGGCCCGCCATCCGCGCCGGGTCAGCCCTGGCGCGACCCGAACGAGACCGCAATCTACTCCGTGATGGCCGCCGACCGCGTCGATGTGACGAGCGCGGGTCCCGTCCTCGGCGAGATCGTCGCCACCGGCCGCCTTCTCGATCGCGAGGGCAAACGCCTCGCCGGTTACCGCCAAACCTTTCGCCTCTGGCGGGCCCGGCCGACGCTTGAAATCGACATCGAACTCGCGCCCGAGCAGCAACCCCGTTCCGACGCCTGGAATTCCTACTACGGCTGCCGCTTCGCCTGGGCGGACGAAACGGCGAACCTCTTCCGCGACGTTGGCCTCGCGCGCCACGCGTCCGAGCTCGCGCGGTTCGAAGCACCGCACTACATCGACCTCGATCTCGTCCACGGCACGGTCTCGATCCTCACGCTCGGCCTGCCGTATCATCGCCTGAGCGGCCCGCGGATGCTCGACACGCTCCTCATCCCGCGCGGCGAAACGGCGACGCGGTTCCGCCTCGCCCTCGGTCTCAACCTCAAGCAACCGCTCGCCGCCGCGCTCGACCTGATGACGCCGCCGGCGATCGTCGCCGAACCGACGCTCGCACCAGCCGCAGGACCCACAAGCTGGCTGTTCCACGTCGACGCCAAAAATATCGTCGCCACGCACTGGAAACCGATCGTCGAAAACGGCACGCCCGCCGGCGTCCAAGTCCGCCTGCAAGAAACGCTCGACCGCCCGACCAAGGCCCGCCTCAGCGCCTTCCGCCCGTTCACCGCCGCCAGAGAACTCGACTTCTCCGGCAGCGCGATCTTCGACCTCCCCACCGAAAACGGCGCCGCCATCCTGGAATTCGCCGCCAACCAATGGCTAGCCGTAGAAGCCCGCTGGTAAATTGCCTTTCCCCGACCCCTGAATCCCGAATCCTGACCCCCGTCCATGATCGTCACCATCGACGGACCCGCCGGCGCCGGCAAGAGTTTGGTCGCGCGGATGCTCGCCGAGCGACTGGGCTTTCGCTTTCTCGACACGGGCGCGATGTACCGCGCCGCCGCCCTCGCCGCGCTCCGCCGGAACGTCGACTGGAACGACGAATCGGCCGTCGCCGCCGTGGTCGCCGCGGCCAAGATCGAAAGCCTGCCCGACCGCGTGCTCCTCGACGGCGAAGACGTGACGCAAGCCATCCGCACCGTCGAAATCACGAAACTCACCCGCCACACGGCCAACAACCCGCAAGTCCGCCGCCACCTCGTCGCGCTCCAGCGGCACGTCGTCGCCGCGGGCAACTACGTCACTGAAGGCCGCGACCAAGGCACCGTCGCGTTCCCAAACGCCGAGTGCAAAATCTTCCTGGTAGCCAGCCCCGAAGAACGCGCCCGCCGCCGCCACCGCGACCTCGTAGCCCGCGGCGAAACCATCGCGCTCGAAGAAGTCCTGGCCCAGCAAACCGAGCGCGACCAAAGCGACAGCGCAAGAGCCGCCGGCCCGCTTATCGCCGCCCCCGACGCCGTCGAAGTCAACACCGACGGCCTTACGCCGGAACAAGTTGTCGACAAGCTCGTTTCTGTTGCGCGAAACAAGACTTGATACCGCTCCGCTGTGCGCCGAGGCAACTACGAAAGCGTGGCAAGAAATCTTCGGAATCGAAGGCTGCAACTCATTCCTAGAATCACCAGGCCAACAAATAGGGTTGATGGCTCAGGCACAGCGTGGACTTCGCTAAATGCGGATATATTCGATCCCCCTGGCACGGTAAATGGAAGCAGTGGCGCCGTGGTTGCATCAAGAACAAGATTCAGATGTGGGTTGACCAGCACTGTCGCCCCGGAGCCTGGGCCAGCGCCTCCCGCGTTGTCTTGAAGCAGTGCGAACAAGTCTCCCGTCACCGGATCGAACGCAATGTCTTGCAGGCCCGAGCCGGCCAAATCGCGAAACGCCGTCACTATGACCCCGAACGAACCGGGTCCGATAACCGCGTCAAGAATAGTTATCTGATCGCCATGAGCGATGGCGAGTGTCCCGTCGTATGCGGAAATGTTCGATCCCGCGGGGACGGCAAATGGGAGCAGTGGCGCGTTGGCTACATTAACATCGGAACTCAGGTGCGGGTTCACCAGCACGGTCGCCCCGGAGCCTTGGCCAGCGCCTCCCGCATTGTCTTGAAGCAGTGCGAACAAGTCTCCCGTCACCGGATCGAACGCAATGTCTTGCAGGCCCGAGCCGGCCAAATCGCGCAGGGATTCAGGCGACACTTGAAGGCTGCCGCCGCCGGAAGAATTCGCATCTAGCGTCGACACAGTCGAATCATGTGCAACGCCCAACACGCTCGCCCTCGAATCTGCGCTCAGAAGCTGCAAGAAAACGAGGGCGACGGAAAGTCTAATGACCATTGGCGAAGTTCCTTTGTCGTGACGAGCCTCAAAGGTACAGATAATAGCGTTTGAACACGTCGCAGCTTAGTCGAGCGAAATGCGACTTTCAACACGTATTATGGCAAAATCTCCTGACGGTGCCATCCGCCCGACCGAAGGTCTCTCGTTCCTCGTACTACGTTACTCTGACTCCGGACCTTTTGCTGCAGCGCGCGGATCAATCCTCATTCCCCGCAATCGTTCATCGGTCCGAGCAATGGCTTCGAGGTGATCACAAAGATACGCCTCGATTTGATCGTTTTCGTACACGGCGACGGGAATCTCCCTGCCGAAGCTCTCCTCGATCCGAAACACCTCACACGTGCCATCGCGTACTTTACAGCCCAACAGCCATCCATCGCGCAAATCATGCGTCTGCCCACAAATTCGCAGATCGTGTTCCCCGACGTCAACAACCTCGATCGTCTGACCGGATCGCGTGCTGCGATAAGTAAACCCATGCTCGTTCGATAGCAGTGTTTCACCCAGGCCGACTTCCATCCGTCGATCAAACACAATCACATGCCTGATTCTGGGGCCAGCGTAGCTCAAATACCCTGAAAAACCATCGCGGAAAAAGAAGCCCGCTCCGCGCGTCTGCGGCGGACGAGCCGGCAAACTAATTGCCGCGACAACGCCGGCGGCGACGCAGACGCAAATCGCCGATACGACGTATGTTCTCGTTCGTGGCATCGTGAAGATTCCGCACTAACGCGGCTGATTACTCGGCCCTTATAATCACACGCCCAGCAACTTCCGAGCATCTGCAACTTGCTCGTTGTACTCCTCCAGCGTCGGCAAATCTTCCACCACGCCGTGTCGCTTCAGTACGGCATCGGCTTCCATTCGCGACACGCCTAACGCTTCGGCCAAGCGACCGCTGGAAAGTTCGCCCTGCCGAAATAGCTCGACCAGCGCGGCCTCCTTCGCAACCTCGTCCAGGTTCGCGAACGCCACGCGCAACTGCGCCTCGACGCTCTCGGGTAATGAGAATGTAATCGCCATCGCATCACCTAACGCTGCGGCAAAGTCTCCCGACCGTGCCATCACCCCGACCGAAGGTCTCCCGCGCCCCGAACCCCGCGCCCCAGCTCAAAAAATCTTCCGATAAATCGGCAAATGCCGGTAATAAACCTCCAGCATATAAACCGACAGACACGTCACATACAGCCGCCCGTGCGTGTCGCCGTAGACGTCGCCGTTCGGGTTCCAGCTTCCGTCTTCCTTGCCTTTGCGCGTCTGGTTCGTCGGCAGCATCTGCTTCATCACGTTGTTCCAGTCGCGCCAGTATTGTCCTTCCATGTGGTGCGCGACCTGCGTGGCGTAGTACCAGTAGTATGCGTTCCGCTTTCCAGCCGCCCATTCCATCGGCCGCGCGGCGATGAACTGTATCCCGCCGAGCATCCGCGGATCGTTCCGCTGCCAGCCCAAATACTGCCGGCACAATAACCCCTCCGCCGTCATCGCGTCGGTCGTCGGCCCGTTAAGGCGATAGCGATACTGTCGCCCCTCGACCATCGCCACGGAGTCCAAGAACTTTGTCAGCTTGTCGAGCGTCTCCTGCGGCACGTTGAGTTGCCCCATCCGTGCGCTCTGGAGACCCATCATGAACCACCCGCTTACCGACGTATCGGAATCGACGCCCGGCTCGTATCGCCAGCCGCCGCCCTGCTTGTCTTGAATCGTCACGGCGTAATCGACCACGCGCTGGGCCGGCTCCTTGAACTTCTCGTCCTTGGTCATCGCGTAGATTTCGCAAATCGCGATCGTCGCCTGGCCCTGCGCGTAGAGCCGCTCGTGGCTCGGACATTCGACGCGGAAACTGCCGTCTTTTTCGAGCGTCTTCATCATCGCCGACCAGCCGTTCGCCACGACCTTCGAGAACCGCACCGCCCGCTGATACTCGGCGTCTGTCTTGAACGCGCCTTGATCCGGCGCGATGTGCGTGTCGCCGTGTCCCTGAAACGCGAGCAAGGCCATCGCCGTTGCCGCCAGCTTGTTCTCGTCGAGCGCCCCGTCCGAGTACGGCCCGGTCAAGCTCCACGAGCCGTCTTTGAGCTGATTCCGCGCCAGCCATTCGAGCGCCGCGAGCACGGCCTCTTCGGTCAGCCGATTCCCGCCGTACGCCGCGAGCAAATCGCCCGCCCGCCCACGCTGCCGACCGTGCAGCGCCATGCCCAGGTCCGGCGCCTTCACGTCGCTCGACGCATGAATCGCATCTTCGGTCTCCGGACTGTCCGGCGCGGCCGCGAACGGATCGGGCACCGGCGGCAGCGGCGAATCCGAAATGACCTGGTTCTCTTTCGGCTTGTCCGTCGTCAACTGCGTGTCGATCTCGTTCTGCTCGCCGAGCTTCTCGGACCAGATCTCCGGCTCAGGCTCGACGAACCCCGCCTCGATCGTCGCCTTCGGCCGCACGACGCCCCACGTAATCAGCCCGGCAATGACGAGCAGAACCAGGTGCACGACCAGGCTCACGACCCACGGCGGCGACTTCTTCGCAATCTCCTGAACGATCTCGTCGCCCGCCTCGTCCTCGTCCGGCGATTGCTCGCGAATCGTCGTCGAACCCGGCTGCACCGCCACGGGCTGAGGCCGATTCGCCGCCGTCAAAGGAACCGGCCGCCCTCCACCGGCCCCAACCGGCACAGGCCGCGAACCCACCGGCGAAGCCGCCAATTCCCGCGCCGCCTCCATCGCCGATCCCCCGCCCACAGGCAGCGGAACCGGCCGACTCACCTGTCGTGGATCGGAAGCAGCCATGACGCACGGTCAACTAAAGGCAAAGTTATTTTGTCGCTCAACCCGCGCACTATCCCGCGCCATCCTATGGCGCGGTCTCCCCACAGCGACATCCAGCGCGGGAGCAGTCTCCCTCATCCGAATCTACCACCGCCCTCCCCACGCGCCAAGCGAGAAGTCTATATTTGCCAACGGTTTGCGACGCATCCGCGACCCAGAACTCCGCTTGCCGAACGGCAAATGGCGATGGTAGGTCAGGACAAGCGGCGTCTGCCCGTCCATCGGGAATTGCCCAACCCGCGCCGCCCTGACACCCCCGATTTCGTCCCGCCACCGTGGAGCCACGCCTCTTAGCAGCCTGTTGAAAAAGGGGACTGACCCTCTCAGGCACGTCGCAATCTGCGGCGAAAACGCGCTTTCCAAAGGGTCTGTCCCCTTTTTCAACAGGC
>QEVJ01000119.1 GCA_003576845.1 Planctomycetota bacterium | reverse complement strand
ATCGCGTCGAAACGGACATCGCCGATCTCACGGCGGCCACGCGCACGAGCGGCGGCAAGCTCTACCGCCCTGACGAGGCCGAGGCGCTCATCGACGACTTACCGGCGGGCCGCCACGCCCCGACGACGCGCTTGCCGGACGTTCCGCTTTGGAATAGCTGGCCCGTGCCGGTTCTGTTCCTGGCGCTGCTCGCGAGCGAGTGGATCTTACGCAAGCGACACGGGATGCTTTAAAGCAGACGCGAATGCGCTTGGTGAGCCCCACGTTCGTTCGCCGCACCCTACCGTTCGATACGCTAATCCACGAACACGAATTCGTTGGCCGAGAACAGCACCTGCGCGAGCTGTGCCCAGGGATCGAGTTCCGCCGACGCCGGGCCGCGGAAGTCGCGGGCGGAGTTCCACGACGCCCCGCCGTTGGCTTCGCCGAGCACGGAAATCGTTACGTCCCATGTAAACTCGTCGCTGTTGAGCGTGCCGCCGATATCGACGACAAAATCGAGCGTCTCGCCGCGTTTGAGCGCGATCGACGAAAGCTTGATCGCGGCCTGCGACTTGTGGACCGACGCCGAGGCGATCGCGCCGCCCGCGGCGGACACGATCGACGCGTGAACGCCGTCGCCTTCCTGCTTGTCGTGGGAAATCGTCGAGTCGACGCTGACGGTCACGTCGGCCGGCGCGGTCCAGCGGCGAACGACGGCGTGGTCGAGGTCGTTTCCGGCGTGCCCGCCGGCCGCGGAGAGCCTTGCCCAGCCAAACTTCTTGTCGGGCCAGGCCGGGCCGCCCTGCCAGCCGTCGCCCGCGAAGTGCGGCAGCGGCGTAAAGTTTTTGATCTGCCGCGTCGTCGGGTCGACCGCGGCGATTCCGTATTGCCAATCGCGGGTCGCCGCGGGAACGTTGTCCTGGGTTTGCGCGGCGGTTGCCGCGTCGACGAGCGCAAGCGCCGCGGCGACTTGCCGCTCCGTCGCCGGTCGTTGGTAGGCGAGTCGATACATCGCCTGCACGCGCTCGGCGGGCGTCCCCGCCGATGCCGTCCGCTCGGCCAGCGCCTTCGCCCGGGCCAGCGGCAACTCGTTGTTCAAGAAGAACAGCGCCTGCTGTGGAACGGTCGTGTCGCTGCGCTGGGGAATGTGCAAATCGGGATTGGCGAAGTCGAACACCCGCAGCGTGCTCGGCAAGAACTGGCGATCGACCAGGCCGTAGAGCGTCCGCCGCTTGAACGACACCGTAAACATGTCCGCCGGCTTGCCGCCGGTCGTCAAATCGAGTTCGCCGGTCGTCGCGAACAGCGCATCGCGCATCTCCTCGAACGACAGCCGCCGCTGGTTCGCACGCCACAACAGCCGATTGTCGGGGTCGCGTTCGATTGCCGTTGCGCGCGCGGCCGAGTCGGTCGGGCCGACGGAAGATTGGCAATACGCCTCGGACAACATGATCCGCCGGTGCAGCTTCTTGAGGCTCCAACCGTCGGCAACGAAGCGGGTCGCGAGCCAATCGAGCAGCTCCGGATGGCTCGGCGATTCGGCCCGCGTGCCAAAGTCGCTCGGCGTCGTCACGAGTCCCGCGCCGAAATGTTGCGTCCAGACGCGGTTGACGATCACGCGGGCGGTGAGCGGGTTCGCCGGGTCGACGATGGCCTTGGCGAGTTCCAATCGGCCGCTGCCGCGCTCGAACGGCGTGCGATTCTCTCCCGAGAGCAGTTCGAGGAACTGCCGCGGAACCTCGTCGCCTTTGTTCGCAGGCCGGCCCCGCTTGAACACGTGGGCCGGCGTCGGATGCTCGCGGTCGCGCAGAATGTCCGCATACGGCGGCGCGGCGGAAGACTGGATCAGCCACGAGTCGATCTCGCCTTGCAATCGCCACAGCAATTCGCACGAAGCGAGGTCGAAATACGTCTCGGTGTGCAAGATCGGTTCGTCCGGCACCGTCGCCGGCGCGGTCGGGCCGTACAGCACGGCTCGAAGCGCTTCCGCATCCGTATCGGCCAGCGCCGTTGGCGGCGGCTGTTGCTTATCCGCGGCGTTTTTCAGTGCCGTCTGCCACTCGGCGTCGATTCGCTGGAACAACGCGCCGTACCGCCGGGCAACTTCTTGCAGCGACGCGGGCGGCGCGACGAATTCCTTGGCCACGAGCGGATGGAGCCTCTCCGGCGAAAGGCGCGCGAGTTCCGCCGTAGCGGCCGCGGCCTCTTGGGCGAACGACTCCGACTTAAGCCGCAGATACGCCCGCCACGCGGCAAAGATCCGGTCGTCGCTCTTCGCGGTTTGCAGCAGGTAAGCCTGCCATCTTCGCACCGACGCGGGGATGATGTCGTCCTTTTCGAGAACCTGATCGAACCCTTCGTCGGGATACTTCTCCATCTCAGTCTGGGCAATCAGATAATCGGCGACCCGAGCGCGCAATCGACCGTTCGCTTCTTCGCGACGCTGGGCGAACGTCTCGTCGTACTTCCGCTGCCGCTTCTTGAGTTCCTGCTCGAACTGTGCGTAGGCGTCGTTGCGCTCGTTGGGTTCCCCGACCGGCGAAAGGCTCTCGACGCAATTCTGAAACACGCCGTACAGCGAATAGTAGTCGCGGGTCGGGATCGGGTCGTATTTGTGGTCGTGGCAGCGGGCGCAAGCAACGGTCAGGCCCATCGTTCCCCGCGTCACCACGTCGATGCGGTCGTCGATGATGTCGTGCGTCACGCCAATGAACCGTCGGCCGAGCGTCAAGAACCCCATCGCGGCAAGATCGGCCGCGCTGTCGCTCGCCTGATCGGCGGCGATTTGCAAGAGCAAGAACCGGTCGTAGGGCATATCGCCGTTGAGCGCCTTCACCACCCAATCGCGATACACCCAGGCATGAACCCAAAACCGCTGTTCGCGAGCATAAACGTAGCCCTTCGTATCGGCGTAACGGGCGACGTCGAGCCAGTGCCGGCCCCATTGCTCGCCGTACTGCGGCGACGCGAGAAGCCGCTCGACGAGCTGCTCGTAAGCCCGCGGATCGTCGTTTTGCTCGAATGCAGCAACTTCTTCGGGCGCGGGCGGCAAGCCGGTCAGATCGAACGTCGCGCGGCGGATCAACTCGCGGCGGCCGGCTCTCGGCGACGATACGAGTCCATTCGCCGCGAGCTTCGCTTGCACGAAGGCGTCGACCGGATTCGCCGGCTGCGCGGCGGCGTTCGCAACCGTCGGCACGGGCGGATCGGCGACCGGTAGAAACGCCCAATGCGTCTTGGCGGCGTTGCGGCGATGATCGGCTGCGACGTCCGCTTTCGGCCACGGGGCGCCAAGCCTTACCCAGCGTTCGATCGCGGCGATCTTCGCCTGGGAAAGCTTCGTTTTGGGCGGCATCTTGTAGTCGCCCGTCTGATGAATCGCCTCGACGAGTAGACTTTCCTCCGGTTTGCCGGGGACGATCGCCGCGCCGCTCGCCCCGCCGCGCAAAATCGCATCGCGCGAGTCGAGGCGCAGATCCGATTCTTGCTTCTGCGCGCCGTGGCACTTCTGGCACGACTCGACGAGCACCGGCCGCACTTCGCGCTCGAATAGCTCGATCGCCGCGTCATCGTCCGCAGCCTGGGCGAATGCGGGCATTGCAGAGAGGAGCGCGGATACGATCCAAGGCCAGCACGATGACAGATTTGCTCGCATCATCCGGCAATCCCCGCTAACTGCGTAACCCAGCGCTGTAGGAGGCGAATCCGTTCGCCGACAGCGCACGTTCGCGATTTCTCGGCGAAAGGATTCGCCTCCTACAGGTCACCATGCTAGAACAGCTTCTACGATTCACATCGACGGGCATCAATCGAGCTGTTCGAGCCACTGCCGCAGCTCGCTGTCGTACTCGCTTGCCAGGTCACCCTTGATCAACTGCCGCAGGAACGCGCCGGCGCCGTCTTTTTGCATGTCGGCCGCTTCGGCGCTGGGAAATCGCCGCGTCGGATCGGGCGCGATCATGTTCCGGCAGAACGTCATCAACAACTCGTTGCACGTGACCTCCTGAGGCAATACGTGCGCAAGCCGTTGCGCCAAAAACCGCTTGGCTTCGAGCAGTTCGTTGTAGTCGCCCAGATTGGCGAACAGCGGCTGGCCCGAAAGCATTTCGACCAGCACGTAACCGAGACTGGCGAGATCGGACTGGGCCGTGTATTGCCCGCGTTCGAGGACTTCCGGCGCGGCGTAGGCCGGCGTGCAGGTCCGGCGCTGCGGCGGGTCGTCGAGCTCGAACGCGGAACCGATATCGATCAGCTTCGCCGTGCCGGTCCGCTTGACCATGATATTCGACGGCTTGATGTCGCCGTGGACGATGCCTTCGCGGTGCAGGGCCATGAGGGCGGCGAGGCAGTCGCGCATCACCGCCACCGCGACGCCCGGCTTCATGCGCGGATGGACCGGGCCCGCCGTCATCACGACGTCGTTGATGTGGTCCCAACGCTTCTGGCTCGACAGCGTCCGCGTCCGTTCGAGCATCTGGTCCGTAAGCAAATGGGCCAGGTCGAATCCGTCGATCCATTCCATCTCCATCAGCCGGATGCGGTTGCGGTCGATGAAGTTGTGGACCTTCATCAGGTTGTCTTGCTGAATCTGGGCAATCCGCGCGGCGACCTGCGCCATGCGGGCCATCGCCCGATCGTACGCCCGCCCGTCCGGATAGCGGTCGGGCGAAAAGACCTTCACGGCGATCGGCAGCGTAAAGTGGTCCGCCCCGCGGCGTTCGCCCAGAAACACGACGCCCTGCCCGCCGCTTCCCAAGAGCCGCGAGAGCCGATGGTGCTCGGTCCAACTCAGCCGCTTGTCGCGGAGGATCGCCTGATAATGTTCGAGCAACTGCCGGCAAAAGTCGCCGGGCGGCTCCGCCGACGAGCCGTAGGGAAGCGTCCGGGCGTAGGGAAAAAGCGTCGTGGTGTTGGACATAGATGCCGCCTGTACTCCGTGACCGCGCGGGTCGATCCTTCGTTCGCGTGCCGCGCCGCGCTTCGCGCAATGTTCATTTCCGCCGTAGCCGTCGACGCCTACGTCGATTCGGACGAGTCCTCGATGCCGTTCATTCTAGTCGTAGTGCCAAATGCACGTCTACGGAAAAGGGTGTCGGCAAGGCTCGCGGCATCACGGCGCCGATATCTTGCAATTCGGCAGTGCGGCCTGAATCGACTTGATTCCCGCCGGCGTTACTTTCGTCAACCGCAAGTTGAGCGTCTTGAGCTTCGATAGCTTCTTGAGATTCTCCAAGCCCGCGTCGGTGATGTCGTTCTCTTCGAGGTCGAGCGATTCGAGGGCCGAGAGCGAAGCCAGCGCCGGCAGGCCCTTGTCGGAGACGGCGATCGCGTTGATGCCCAGCGTCTTGAGCTTCGTCAGACCGGAGAGGTGTTTGAGACCGGCGTCGGTAACTTTCGTGTGCCAGAGGTCGAGCAGTTCCAGGTTCGCAAGCTCGGCGACGTTAGCCAGGGCGTCGTCGTTGGTTTGCGTTTCGCTCAAGTCGAGCCGTTGGAGGCCCTTCATGCCGCGGATGTGCTTGAGGCCGGAGCCGTCGATCGCCGTGTCGCGGAAGGAGAGACGCTTGATGTCCTTGAGTTCGGCGAGATGCACGAAGCCGGCGTCCGTAATGCCGTAGCAGCGGAAGATCGACAACTCCTGGAGCTTCGTGAAAGCCTTCAAATGGGCCATGCCCGCGTCCCTGATCGCCGCGTCTTCGATCGACAGCGCGACGAGGTTGGTTAGCGGCTTGAGTTGTTCGAGTCCTGCGTCGGTCACTGCCGGATTGCGGAGTTTCAAGCTCCGCAGATTGACGAGGCCCTTCAAATAGCCCATGCCCACGTCCGAAACGAGCGTGCAGCCGCGAAGGTCCAACAGGCGAAGGGCTTTGATATCCTTGAGGTGTTCGATGCCGGCGTCAGAAAAGTTGTTGTAGAGCAGGTGCAGGTATTGCAGCTTCGGCATCTCCTTGCAATGCGCGAGCGCGTCGTCGGTCAGGTACGTGCTTCGCCGCAAGTTGAGGGACGAGAGATTCTTGATCTTCTTGACCTCGGCGAGCGCGTCGTTGGTGATCTCGGTGTTCTCGAGCGTGAGGTCCTTGAGGTTCGGCATCGCGGCGAGATGCTTGACGCCGTCGTCGGAAATGTTCGCGCCCCAGAGTTCGAGCTTCGTGACATCGGAAAGCTTCGCCAGCAAGGCGACGTCGTCGTTGCTCGCCTGGCGTTCGATGAGGCTCACCGCCGTGATCTTGCCGCCTGTGTCGCGGGTGATTGTGCCGCCGAGTTCCTCAATTCGCTTGACCGCCGCGGCGACTTCCGGCGCGTCCGCCGGTTTGTCTTCGCCGAAAACCGGCGCAGCGGCGCAAGCGACAATCAAACCGAATAGGAAAAATGATCGAGACAGCGGCCAATTCATCGCGGCGGAACTCCAAGGAGGGCGCCCGTTGCCGGTCAACTCGCAAAGGCACGAGAGACCAATGCGACGAGCGAGGGCAAGTCGAAGGCGGGTGTTCGTGTCGCCAGCGGTTGCAATCGCCCGCAACGGTCCGAATTGAACCGTCAAAGACTTGCATCGCCGACGGTACCAGCGTAATCGAGACCCGCCGGCCAGCATAGCGCGCCCGCCGGCGATAGCGCGGGAAGGCCCATTCATCGCCGCTATTCAGCGGCTCGCGGGCACGGCTTCGCGCCCCGCTACACGCCCCAAACGCCGACTCGGCAAGGGTTTACGTACACGGCGGTACTCGGCGAGGTTTTTTCATGTAACTACACGGAATTAGCTGGAAAACTCGCCAAGCCTGTCGTACAATCACGGCGCGAATTCGCACACCCCACCGGCCGCCGCGCGGGCGTGCGACGCCATATCACCAACTTGGGAGGAGCCATCAAATGACAACGAGACTGCTTGTCGCCTTGGGCCTGATGCTGGGACTCTGCGCAACCGCCGCCGCGCAGGCGCAAATCTTCACCGGGAGCCTCGACGGTTTGCAAGAGACGACCCCGGTCGTTACGACGGGGACGGGGGCTGGGACCGCGACGTACGACCCGGCCACGAATCTGCTCGCGGTGAGCCTGACCTTCTCGGATTTGATCGGAACGACGACCGACTCGCACATCCACTGCTGTTTCGTCGACCCGCCCAGCCGCAACGCGGGCGTGGCGCTCGGATTCACGGCGACGTTTCCGTTGGGTGTCACCAACGGCACGTTTAACCAAACGTATAACCTGCTCGACCCGAACGTATACAACGCGACCTTCCGCAACAACAACGGCGGCACGGCAATCGGGGCCCGCGACGCGTTGCTCGCGGGAATGACGAATGGAACCGCCTATTTCAACATCCACACGACGTTCCGCGCCAGCGGCGAGATCCGCGGCGATATCACGCCAATTCCCGAACCGTCGAGCCTCGTGCTCGTCGGCATGGGTTCCGTCGCAATGACGATCGTCGTGCGGCGGCGGTTGCGTCGAACGGTTTCCTAGCCATCGACGAACTCGGAATTGGGCGCACGAAACGCCCGGCAGCCGATCGGTTCTACCCCACCGATCGCTGTCATCGAATCGGCCAGGCATCGCCGCATCGGCGCCTGGCCGATTTCCTTTTGCGCCCATCCCGTAAGTGCAAAACCCGATGTCATGCTACGCCAACACAAACCGCCCGCCGTTCGCATGTGGCCGAACGGCGGGCGGTGGTTTGGTTCCGAAGCGATTGCGGTTCTAAAAGATCCCCAGTGCCGCAAGGCTGTAGCGGACGACGAGGCCCGCTACGACCACGCTGACCATGCTCATCAGCTTGATGAGGATGTTGAGGCTCGGACCGCTCGTGTCCTTGAACGGATCGCCGACGGTGTCGCCGACGACGGCCGCCTTATGGGCGTCGGTCCCCTTGCCGCCGTGAACGCCGCCCTCGATGTGCTTCTTGGCGTTGTCCCAGGCGCCGCCCGCGTTGGCCATGAAGATCGCGACGCAGAACCCGGTTGCCAAACCGCCGACCAGCAAGCCCATGACCCCGGCGACGCCGAACAGCAGTCCCGCAACCACGGGAATCAACAACGCGAGCAACGATGGAATCACCATTTCCCGTTGAGCCGCCTTGGTGCTGATGGCCACGGGGGCCGCATAGTCGGGTTTTTCCGTGCCTTTCATGATGCCGGTTTTTTCGCGGAACTGGCGGCGGACCTCCTCGACCATGCCCTTGGCCGCGCGGCCGACGGCTTTCATCGTCATCGCGCAGAACACGAACACGGCCATCGAGCCGATGAGCACGCCGATGAGGACTTTGGGGTTCATCAGCGTAACGTCGTAATACCGCATGAAGTCGGCCATCGTCGCATTCTTGACGGGCACGAGCCGACGTTCGTCTTCCAGGAGTTTTTCCGTTGCCGCGTCGATCTTGGTTTCGACGAGACTGTTCTTAGGCAACGCGGGGAAACCGGGAATCGCCAGTGCGTCGAGCACGAGCAGCGGCTCGTTGTCGTTCGGGGTGGGGCCTAATTTGACGACTACCCCGTCGGTCAGCTTGACGAAGTCGCCGGCGGTGAGCTTCTTCTTTTCGCCGCGAATCGTCAAATACTGCTCGGGCGTGCCTTCGACGTTTTCGGCGACGGCCGAGCCCCATCGGTCGAAGCCGACGCGGACTTCTTCGATATACGCCGCCAAGAGCGCCAGTGCCGTAAGCGCGGCGGAACCGATGGCGAAGCCCTTGCCCGTCGCCGCCGTGGTATTGCCCAAGCAGTCGAGCGCGTCGGTCCGTTCGCGAACGATCGGTTCGAGCCCCGACATTTGCGCGTTACCGCCGGCGTTGTCGGCGATCGGGCCGTAAGCGTCGGTGGCGAGCGTGATGCCGAGCGTGCTCAACATGCCGACCGCGGCGATGCCCACGCCGTAAAGACCGAGAGAAAACGCATTCGCGTCGGTAAAGTTCCAGCCATTCGAGAATCCGAACGCGGCCAACGTCGCGGCGCAAGTGACCAGCACCGGAACCCAGGTGCTCATCATGCCCTCGGCCACGCCGCCGATGATGATCGTCGCCGGACCGGTGAGTGCCTGATCGGCCAGTTGCTGCGTCGGCTTATAGTCGTTGCTCGTCGAGTACTCGGTCCATTTGCCGATCAGCCACCCGGCGGCCAGCCCGACGACCACGCTGATCGCCACCTGCCAGTGTTCCTTGCCGAGCATCAGGTACGTGAGTCCGAAGGCGGCGGCTGCGCTGAGCAAGGTCGCGGCGTTGATGCCGCGGCCGAGCGCGGCGAGCAGCGTCTTTTGCGAGGCGTTCTCCTCGGTGCGCACCATGTAGATGCCAAAGATCGAAAGCAGCGTGCCCGCCCCGGCGATCGCCATCGGCAGCATCAAGGCACTCAATTGCTGGTCGGGATTTCCCGCGAACGAAGCCACGCCCAGCGCGGCGGAGGCCAGAATCGAACCGCAATACGATTCGTATAGGTCCGCACCCATACCCGCCACGTCGCCGACGTTGTCGCCGACGTTATCCGCGATCGTCGCGGGATTGCGCGGATCGTCTTCCGGAATGCTGTGTTCGACTTTTCCCACCAGGTCGGCGCCGACGTCGGCGGCCTTCGTAAAAATGCCGCCGCCGACGCGGGCAAACAGCGCCTGGCTGCTCGCGCCCATCCCGAAGCAGAGCATCGTTACGGTAATGTCGTTTAGCGACATGGGCTGCACCTTGTCGCCGCCGATCATCGGCACGAGCCAGTAGAGCACTAGGAACCAAAGCATGATGTCCAACAAGCCCAGCCCGACAACGGTCAACCCCATCACCGCGCCCGAGCGAAATGCGACCTGCAAGCCTTGATTGAGCGACTTTTGCGCGCCGGCGGCAGTACGGCTACTGGCCCAGGTGGCCGTCTTCATCCCGAACCAGCCGGCCAGACCCGAGAAGAATCCGCCGGTGATGAACGCGAACGGGACCCACTTGCTCTGGGCTTCCAACTTAAACGCGGCGACGAATAACAGCGCGAAGATGACGATGAAGAACGCGCCAACGACCTTATACTGCTGTCTAAGATACGCGTTCGCGCCTTCGCGGACGTAGCCGGCGATTTCGATCATCTTGGGCGTGCCGGCGTCGCAGCCCATCATCCATTTGTAAAAGTTAAACGCCTGATACAGGGCGGCGATCGACCCGACCGCCGCAATCAGCCAATAAATACCGAACTTACTGGCGATGGGTTGGGTCGCGGCGACTTCTTCGGCCGCGAACGACTCCCCGCACATCGCCAATACCGCCACGACCGCTGCCGCGGCAATCGCCGCAGAGCGTGGGAACTTCTCGCGCCAAAACTTTGCCTGGGACCGCATGAACGAAATCCTCCACCGAAAACTGAAAATGCCTGTGCTGAAATCCGCGCCTGTGTATTGCGTTAACGGAATCGAACTCTCGTTGTGGCCGCCGCGGCGCGAATGCACGCGAATCACGCGCTCCTTAGGCCGGCAATACGAGGTTGTAGCTTTTTCTCAACGCCCCGCATCGGGTCGAAAACGCAACGGACGGAACGCGAAGCGAGACCGTGCCGGTCGCAACGATTGCGCCGGGCGAATCATCCGCGAAACCGTGCCAGAGGATGGCAAGATTGTTTCCAAGCGAGGGAATCCGACCCCAGGGCAGAGCCTATCCGCGTCAACCGCAAGCGAAAAGTGTATACCACGCGGTTGCCGGTCATCAACCCTAAATGAACGCGGATTCGCTCGCCAAGCCGCTCGGTCCGCGCCGCCGTTCGTGTGCGGCCGGCGACTCCTGGGCGGCGCGATCGACATACGCTAGATTACCGCGGTCTATGTCGCTGCCGAAGCGCGGCCCGCGCGGATTGCCTCCGCGCGATGAGCAGCGGCGAACGCCTCCTACGGTCCGCCGATTGTAAGGAACAGACGGTGCTTCCGACGCTACAGGGCTGGTGTTCCGCGACCCGACGAGTTCGAGCGACGCCGTTGCCCGCGTGGCGGACCGCGGTTGCCGGGTTGGCGTTTGCAGGGCTGCTGCCGGCGACCGCCCTTGGCGAAGAGTCGCATCGCGGGCCGGCCTTGGGAGACGAACTGCACCTGGCCACGATGCTGCCGTTTGCCCTGTTGCTGTTGGCGATTGCCGTCCTGCCTTTGGTCGCCACGCACTGGTGGGAACACAACCGGAACAAGGGGATCGTGGCCCTGGTGCTCGCGCTGCCCATCGCCGCCTATTTGCTCACGCTCGGTGAACCGGGCAAGCACGCCTTGCTCGAAAGCGTGCTCGAATACTCGTCCTTTATTGTCTTGCTCGGCAGCTTGTTTCTCATCTCCGGCGGAATCTACGTGCAGGGTTCGTTCTCCGGCACACCGCTGGTGAACACGGGCATTCTGGCCATCGGCGCGGCAATTGCGAGTTTTGTCGGTACCACCGGAGCGTCGATGCTGCTCATTCGGCCCCTGCTGCGGGCCAACGCGCCGCGGCAGCGAAAGGTGCACGTCGTCGTTTTCTTTATCTTCATCGTGTCGAATTGCGGTGGGCTGCTCACGCCGCTGGGCGATCCGCCGCTGTTTATGGGCTTCCTGCGCGGCGTGCCATTCGAGTGGACGTTCCACCTTTGGATGGAATGGCTGCTGGTCAACGGTATTCTGCTGGTCGCGTTCAACGTCTGGGACCAGATCGTATTGAATCGCGAGGAACGCGAGCGGCCCGGGTCGCAACTCGAAGCCGTGATGAAGCACGAGCCGCTGCGAATTCGCGGAATGCTCAACTTCCTGTTTCTCGGCGGTCTGGTGTTGACTGTCTATGCTTCGGGGAGCGGTTGGGGCCACGGCGGCGAGAAGTGGCCGTTCGGCTGGCAGGAAGGCGCGATGCTGACGCTCACCGCGGCGGCATACGTCACGACCTCGCGTCAGATTCGCGACCAGAACCGGTTCACGTTCGGCCCGATCATCGAAGTCGCCGTGCTGTTTGCCGGGATTTTCGTGACGATGGTGCCGGCGCTGCAAATTCTCAATGCCCGCGGCGGCGAACTGGGCGTTTCGTCGCCCGCGCATTTCTTCTGGACGGCAGGCGCGCTGTCCAGCTTTCTCGACAACGCTCCCACGTACATGACATTCGCGGCTACGGCGGCGGGACTTCAAGGCATCGCGCCCGACGGGCGATATCTGGCGGCTTTCTTGGACTCAGGATCGGACGCCCATCACATTTTGGCCGCGATCTCCTGCGGCGCCGTGTTCATGGGCGCCAATACCTACATCGGAAATGGCCCAAATTTCATGGTCAAAGCCATCGCCGAAGAAAACGGCGTGCGGATGCCGAGCTTTTTCGGGTACATGGTGTACTCCGTGGGCATTCTCATTCCGATCTTCGTGATCGTCACGTTCGCGTTCTTTCTCTAACGGCGGCCGCGCTGCCAACGTTTCGCAGTCGAAGGGCGCAAGATACAATTCACCTCTTGAGCGCCACCCGAGTCCTGCTGCGAATTGCCCGCATGTCCACCGCCGCCGCGCCGCCGCCGACTCGCCAGAAACCGCAGGTGAATCCGTACCCGGCCCGCAGCCCGCGGTTCTGGCACGGCATGCGGTGGGGCGACTGGATGAAGCTATGGGCGGGGCACGGCTTTCGCGCCAGCCCTTCGCGGCTGCCAATGGCTCTGGCGATTTCGGCAATCACGCCGCTGAACACCGTGCTCGGCTGGTTGCAATCGTTGCTCTACGGCCGCCGCATCGCCGCCACGAGAATCACAGAACCGCCGGTGTTCATCGTCGGGCATTGGCGGACGGGCACCACGCTGTTGCACGAACTGATGTTCCTGGACGATCGCTTCGGTTCGCCGACGACCTATCAGTGCTTCACGCCGCACCATTTCCTAGTGAGCGAGTGGTTTCTGCCGCGGTGCACGTCCTGGCTGATGCCCAAGAATCGCCCGATGGACAACATGGTCACGGGATGGGACCGTCCGCAAGAGGACGAGTTCGCGTTGCTGGCGCTCAACGCGCCGACGCCTTATTTCCGCATGGCGTATCCCGGCGATCCGCCGCCCTATCTCGAATTCCTCGATATGCGGAACGTGGCGCCGGCCGATCTGGCGCGATTCGAGCGGGCGATGGAGTCGTTCGTCAAAATGATCGCGCTGCGAACCGGCAAGCGGGTGTTGCTCAAGTCGCCCCCGCACACGGGGCGGATCGAAGTCCTCGCGCGGCTCTTTCCCGGGGCGAAGTTCGTCCACGTCACGCGCGATCCGTACTCGATCTTTCCCTCGACACTGAAGCTGTGGGCGGCCTTGGACGAAGCTCAAGGACTGACCGTCGTCCGCGACACGGACGCCGAAGCGGCCACGCGCGAGGAGTTCGTGCTTGCCGGTCTTGAGCGGATGTATCGCGGCTTCGAGGAACAGCGCGCGCGGCTCGATCCGGCGGCGGTATGCGACATTCGCTATGAAGACCTCGTGCGCGATCCGTTGGGCGAAGTGCGTCGCATCTATGAAACTTTCGGCCTAGGAGATTTCGGCGCCGTCGAGCCGAAGATCGCCGCCTACGCCGAGAGCGAGAAGAATTATCGCACGAACATCCACAACCTCGACGAATCGCTCAGACGTCGGATTCGCGAGCGGTGGGCGGCGTATTTCGAGCGGTACGGCTACGAGTGAACCAGGCGGCCGCGACCTGTGTCGGATTCGCCGAGCATTGGCGTTCGCTCCGTTCGAGGTCGCACTCATGTACGTCCCCGCTGCGTTTTCCGTCGAGGACCGGTCGTGTCTGCACGCCTTCATGGCGGCACACAGCTTTGCGACGCTGACGTCGATCCACGAAGGCCGTCTCTTCGCGACGCACTTGCCGCTCGTCATCGAGCCGCACAACGGGCCGTACGGCGCGCTCGTCGGCCACGTCGCCCGCGCGAATCCGCAATGGCGCGATCTGGCGGCGGGCGAATCGCTCGCGATATTCACCGGACCGCACGCTTACATCACGCCTGCCTGGTATGCTGCGGAGAACGTCGTGCCCACGTGGAACTACGTCGCGGTCCATGCCTATGGCACGGCCGAGCTGATCGACGACGAAGCCGCCGCGCTCGATGTCCTGAGGCGGACCGTCGAACGCTACGAAGGCTCGCGCGAAACGCCGTGGTCGTATGCCGAAGGCAACGAATTCATCCGCAAGCTGGCCGCGGCCGTCGTCGCGTTTCGCATTCCGATCGTGCGGCTCGAAGGAAAGTGGAAGCTCAACCAGAACCACTCCGCCGAGCGCCGCCAGCGGGTCGTCGGTGGCCTGGCCCAGCAGCCGGACGAAAACTCCCAAGCGATCGCCCGGCTGATGCGCGAAACGTAGTGAGGTGGCACTGGTGGCTTGTCCACCCGTGAGAGGCTCGAACCAACTTAACGTCCACGGGCGACGCTCACTGGTGGACAAGCCACCAGTGCCACCCGACGCGTCACTTCGCCAGAGTCCGCCGCGCTTCGAGCGGATATGTCTTGCGGTCCTCTTCCTCGGGATCGACGAACGTATGGGTGACGCGGAACCTCGCAGCCCGCACGACCTGGCTCCCGCCTGGACTTTCGACCTTGCGGACGACGGTATAACCCGCCTCGCGGCTCTCGCCGGGCGGATAGACGGCTTGCAGTTTGTCGGCCATGTGCCAATGCCGCACGTGCAGACAGGCCGAGTCTTGTCGGTCCCAGTAGATGATCTGCACGAACCGCCGATCGCCGGTGTCGCGGTTATAGCAGTGGTTGATTTCGACGAGATCGACCCGGTCGGCGAGCGGCTCGCCGGGGACGACCGCGACGACGCTGGATGAGAGAAGTACCGCGACCGCGAACATGGCTGCCTCCGTGAGCCATGAGTCGCCGGGCGGATTGCGTAGCGGCGGTGCGGTGATCGTGATGTCGCTCGAAAGAGCCGCGGCCAAACCGGACGACGACTCACTGCTTCCATGCAGGTTTACCCAACATCTGCGCATCGGCAGACGCCACGGGACGACTTGCGTCGAACCGCCGAAATTCCTCGTGCAAGCGGTGCTCACGAGCCGCGGGCCACCGCAATCGACGATCCGCCGCTGCGGCTCGATGGCTCGACGGTCCAAAGGACGGGATGCTGTCGAGATGTGTAATTCGCCTTTCGGAACGCGACTTCGAAGGTTCGTTCGCGTTCCTATTTTTCATCCTATGCACGGCGGCACAAAAAGAAAGGAAAATGGCGACTTGCGCGCACAGCCACCTTTGGGACCCGGCGGGGTTGGGTTATGTTCGGAAAGCCGCGTCGATGGTTTCTATCTCCCGCTCGTTTTCCATGAACGACCTCGCCCGCCGAATCGCCGAGAATCTCGTCGGCGTGCAGCAGCGCATGGCCGACGCCGCCGCGCGTGCCGGTCGGGCGGCGAGCGACGTACGTTTGGTTGCCGTGACGAAGTACGTCGGGCCGGACGAGATCGCGGCCCTGATCGCCGCGGGTTGCGTCGACCTCGGCGAAAGCCGGCCGCAGGCGCTCTGGCAACGCGCCGACTCGTTTCGCGATGCGCCGGTCCGCTGGCATTTGATCGGCCACTTGCAGCGGAACAAGGTTGCCCGCACGCTCGCTTGCGCGTCGCTCATTCACTCGGTCGACAGCGAGCGTCTGCTGGCGACCATCGAGACGGAAGCCGCCAAACTCGAACGCGCGGTCGATGTGCTGCTGGAAGTCAACGTTTCAGGCGACGCCACGAAACACGGCGTTGCGCCGGAAGGACTGGGCGGATTGGTTGCCGCCGCGGCGCGTTGCCGGCACGTGCGGACGCGCGGTCTGATGACGATGGCTTCGCGCGAAGGCGATGCCGACGCGGCCCGCGCGGATTTCGCGCGGCTGCGAAAGCTGCGCGACGAGATCGCCACCGGTGCATTTCGCAACGAACTCGGCAATGTGGACCTCGCCGAGCTGTCGATGGGGATGAGCGGGGACTTCGAGCAAGCGATCGAAGAAGGCGCCACGATCGTCCGCGTTGGCTCGGCGCTCTTCGAGGGCCTGAGGTAATCGCGACCGCCGGTCGTAGCGGCAGTGCCGGTTATCGGACAGGGCCGCCGCGAATTGCCGGTCCCAGTATGGCGTGTGCGTTTGCGTCATGGGCATAAGGTAGGGTTGAGTGACCGAGTGGGCGCGGTCGAGGTCCACCGGCGTCGATCGCTCGCGCCCGTTCCGCTCGGGCTAGCCGATGTCCACCGCAACCGAATGGATTATCGCCGTCGTCGCCGCCGTGTTCCTTTGCACGGGACACTTGTGTCTGGGGGTATGGTTCGGGCGGAATCTCGGCGTTCGCCGGACGATCGGGCGGGCTCGCGCGTCGATCGCGGCCGGGGCGGAACGCTTTTCGGCGCAACGATCTCGCGTCGCCGTCCTGTCGGACCTGTCGCGATCTCTCTCCGCGTCGTGCGACGATCTTGGCGCCAACGTGCCGCCGGACATTTCCCGCGATATAAAGTCCTTGCGTCAAGGCCTCGCCCGGCTCAAGCACGACCTCGATGCTTCGGCGTCGCTGTATCGCGATTTGCTGGACGTGGTTTCGAGCGACGCACCGCGTCAAACCAAGAAAACGCCCACGGAAGCGGGGCTGGCGCCGGCGATGCCGTCCGGCTCGATGGACGCGCGTAGCCCCGCGAATGCAGCGAAGCGCCGTGTTTCGCAGGTCGCTGCCGACAAGAACAACCCGGCGCCGTGGCAGCGGCAATCGGGAGTGGCGGCCGAGGGCGAACTCACCGGCGGTGGGAAGCGTGCTACGCCACCCGACGCGACCGAAGTGGCGATGGTGCGGGCTGCCGTCGACAGAACCGACGACGCGCGGCAGAGGATCGTAGCGTCGGAAGCGGACGATCCAGGCGACGGCGATCCTCCACCGGGCAAGACGTGGTGGGGTCTCACGGATGAGGAAATCGCCGCCATGCGAACGGACGCGGCCACCCCGGCCAACGAAGGTTTTTCCCGCCGCGACGTTCGGTATCCTTATCGGGTGGTCCAGTTCGCCGCCCCCGTGTACGGCGCGGTGTTCCCTGCGCCGGAGGAATTTACGCCGATCGAATGCCGGGATATCTCACGCCGCGGCGTCTCGTACTTCTCACGCAGCGAACCCGATTCCGAAGATCTGGTGATCACGCTCGGCAATCGGCCCGATCTGCGCTTCCAAAAAGTTCACGTGCAATCCACGCGGCGAACGTGCCTCGATGGAGTCGAGGGAGTTACGGTCGGGTGCCGATTCGTCGCTCGGATCGTCGAAGGCGTCTATCGTTGGCAGGAAGACCAGCAGCGGGTCGTCGCGGGGCATACGTCCGAACTCGTCGAGAATTGCTTATCGGCCGAATGACGTGCTCCACGAATTTGACGCCTTCGTTCGCCCTTTGATGCGTCATTTCAGCGCCGTCCGGGGCGTATCTCGTCCATGTCCCCCATCGCGTCGACGGTCAGGTCGCGAGGAAATCGCGTCCTCGCCGCCGCTGCCATTCTTCCTTCGGCGGCGTCATCCAGGCTTCGGGTTCGACGCCCAAGCCGTCGGCGATGCGGTTGATGTAATTGAAGTAGGCGATTACCTGAGTCGCGACGGTGATCGCCTCGTCGTCGAAGCCGTGGGCCCGTAGCGATGCAATGTCGGTCTCGCCCATCGCGGCCGGCGCGAGCGTCAGCTTGACGGCGAAATCGCACAACGCCCGATCCGGCGGCGACAGCGTCGCCGTGCGATAATCGTAGATCAACCGCTCCGCCGCTTCGAGATTTCCCGACTCCAGACCGAAGTCGCGGGCGTGCGACAGCGTTCAGTAGTAGCACCCGTTTGCGCAGCTCACGACCGCGGCGAGCATCTCGCGGCGCGCGGGTTCCAAGGCGTTCGGCGACTTCATGATCGCCACGTAGAGCTGGATCGACGCTTGCAGCGAGCGCGGATCGCGGCTCATCACGCGGATGATGTTCGCCACGCCGCCCGCGCGGCTTCGCGCGGCGTCGTATTGGGCCTTGAGGATGCCCGTCGCCTGGTCTTCGGGTATCTGCTCGATGTAGGCCATACGCGGCGCTGGTCGGCGTTCGTAAGCGGATCGTTGTCGTCGACGGCTGCGATTATGGCACGAATCGCGGCAACCGTCTCTCCGGCAAAGCGTCGATCTGTGCGGCGAGGCGCAAGAACTCGTCTCCCGGACCGTTGAGAAAATCGCCGGCGAACGCCGCGAGATCGTCTCTCAAGGCCTCGAAGCCCGCCATTGGTTCTTCTCGCGAGAACGACGCGAAGGCGCACTTGGGATAGGCGCCCAAGAGCCGCATATAGGCGATGTGGTCGAGCGCCGCGTCGCCGATGCGGTATTCGACGTCGCCCAAGGCGAAGCGATAGCTGAACTTGAGCCGCCGATCGCCGCGAACATACGCCGCCTCGGCATAGGGCCCGCCGCTCGATTCGCCGCCGGCTGGCGGCTCGAATCGAAATCCGGCCGGCGCCATGATCGAATCGAGAATGCCGCGGCCGGCGAGGATTGCGTCGATGGGCTTCATGTCGGTCACCATTCCTTGCAGCCTTGGGTCCGAGATGCTCGATAAGCTCCCGCTGTTGCAAGGCTAGCACACGTCGGCGACCGTCGCGGCATGGCTACGCGCCCCACGCAGACTTGTCGGGATCAGCCGGGAAATCGACCTCGGGGAGCTATAGGGTCCGTCCGCGTCGCGCTTGGGCGACGATGCGGCGAATTTCTTCTTCGTCGAGGTTGGCTTTGGACAGCGCCCGCAGGTGCAGCTCGCACGTTCCGTCGTGGCAGGCCGCGAGGCGATAGCGATTTCGGGCGACGGCGCGATAGACGAAGCGGGCGACGGTCGGCACGAGCGGGATATATAGAATGGGTAACGCGATCCACAACGCCGGTAGCGCCCAAGCCGTTCGTCGCAACGCCTCGAACCCGCCGAGCACTTTCGGTCCGACGAACAACCGGCGCACGCGGTTCAGTATTCCCCGGAATCCCGAATCCCGAATCCCGACCCCCGCGTGCCATCCCGGTGTCGCGACGATGATCTCCTTGAGCGCGCGCGCATAAGGCACTCCGGGAACTTCCCGTTCCATCGTTTCGCGGTCGTGGATGTCGCGAAAGACGAGCCGCCCGCCCCAGTCGAGCCGCTGCAGCCAGGCGCGCGACTTTCGGCAGATCGGGCAGAGCGTGTCGAAATAGACAACGTAGTCGTGCGGACCGGCGGCGACGCTTTCCGGCTCGTCGATCGGGCCGCCGTGCTTGCGGCCGGGACCGAAGTATCGCCGCCACCAGGCGTCGGGAATCCACACGCCGTACAGGGCGATCGTGTAGAAGCTGAACCAGCCGACTTCGATCATTGCGTAGATGCCCAGGT
>QEVJ01000118.1 GCA_003576845.1 Planctomycetota bacterium | reverse complement strand
CTGCTGCCCGCGATGATCGCGCTGCGGCAATGGGGCGAGCGCTGGGAATTGTGCGCGCCGGCCTTTCCGATCCTGGTCGATGCGACGGTCATGGAGCGCCCCCGGATCGTGCTGGGCGGCGGCAGCCGATCGTGGAAGGTGATCGCGCCGCCCGGGATCCTGCTCGCGCTGCCCCACGTGAGCGTGGTGGAGGGGCTCGCCCAGCCCGCGCCATGACCGTGCCCGGCCCGCGGCACGACACGCCTTACCCAGCCGGAGCCAAACGCGCAGGCGAGCTTGAAGACGCCACTGACAAAGATCTCGCAAATCCCCACGTGCCACGCATGTTTCGCGGCCAACTCAGCTGTCAAATGTAAATCCTTCAAACCGTGCTGAAATGCCGGGCCGAGGACGAAAAAGATCATCCCGAAGGTGCTCGGCGTATCCAGCCCTAAAGGCATGGCAGTTATATCGTTACGTCCGGTTTTGCGTGCCAGGCGGAAGGCCAGCACGGTGAACAGAAAATCTCCCGCAAATACCCCAATTGCTGTCCCCGGCACGAGATGCGAGGCTGCATAATCGGCAGGAAATTCAAACGCCTGGGCCAGCAGTCCCACGGCGAGCAAGAGACCGGCGACGTTATCTAACATCAAGCCAAAAAAGGCGTTAACGTCGCCCGGCGTGGCCCAGCGGTAACGATTTTCGCTCACGGGTCCTCCGCTTGGCACGGGCGTTGCTTTTCTCTGGATTGTTCGCGTGGCGAGTGTAGGTCACATCGTGCGGAGAAGTCAATTTCCGCAGCTCGCCGCATGTTGGTGTGGCAAAAGGTTGGGGTGGCACTGGCTTAGCCAGTGCGAAGCAACGCCCGACCCAGCACCGGCTGAGCCAGTGCCACCCCAATGTGAACGCCTCCGCCCAAGCAGGACGCGCCCCGTGCGGAACAATCGAATCGACGAATGGACGCACGCCAACGGGTAGAATTGCCTCGCGGAGGAGGAATGCCGGCCGTTCGGAACGCCGCCGGCAACATTTCGCTCGACTTCGACCGAACCTTCCTCTCTCCCGTCCGTAACAAACCAATGAAGAGCGTTATCATCGACTCGGAACCGTCCACTTACCGGCCCGACGACTCGCCTGAAGCCCTGTCGGGCGCCAGCGATGAGGAACTCCTTGCGCGATACGTCATGGGCGACGACCGCAGGGCGTTCGCCTCGCTCGTGCACCGGTACGAACGCGAATTATACAGCTACCTCCGCCGCTATTTGGGCGACGCGGAAATGGCCGAAGACGTGTTCCAGGCCACGTTCCTCCAAGTCCACCTGAAATGCGGCCAGTTCGAGCAAGGAAGGAAGTTTCGCCCCTGGCTCTACACCGTGGCGACCAATCAGGCCATCGACGCCCGCCGCCGCAACCGGCGGCACAAGGCGATGAGCCTCGACCGGCACGCCACCAGCGAGCACCACGACGACCTCGGGGCGCTGGTTAATTTGTTGTCGACCGCGGACGTTGGTCCCGCCGCCGAATTGGAAGCCGACGAGCGTCGCGAATGGGTTCGCCGCGAAGTGGAGTCGCTTCCCGATTTGCTCCGAAGCAGCGTTGTGTTGGTTTATTATCAAGGATTAAAGTATCGCGAGGCTGCGGAAGTGCTCGACGTGCCGGTGGGAACGGTGAAAAGCCGGCTCCACTCGGCCCTGTTGAAGCTGAACTCGGCCTGGACAAGTTCGCACCCCGGCAGCGACGGCGAATAGCATTTCCGCCCGTTGCCGCCCGATGAATCAATGATGGCTCGCCGTTCGTATGCGTGATCAACTCGTTGGATATCTGTGCGGCGCGCTCGACGGCCACGAACATGCGGACGTCGAGCGGCGAATCGCGATCGACCCGCAACTTCGCGGCGAATTGGAGTTGCTCCGCGCGGCGCTCGATCCTTTGGCGCTCGACGCCGAGCATCACGCTCCGCCCGCCGGTCTGGCCGCGAGGACGTGTACCGCGATCTTTGCGGGCACGACCAACGGCCCGGCAACGGCCGCACCGCCCGAAACGAACGAATCGTCGCCCCGCATCGCTCACGTGCAGCCCGCCGGAAATCGCGGTCGCCGCACGGTGTTCGTCGAATCGCCCGCGGGCTTGGTCCGCCGCAACTGGCGGATGATCGACTCGGCCATTGCGTTGGGCGCGATCGCCGCCGCGGCGCTGTTGTTCTTTCCCGCGCTCGTGCAAAGCCGCTACCTCGCACAAATGGCGCATTGCCAGAGCAACCTCGGCGATCTCGGCGGCGCGCTGGCTCGCTATGCCGACCAAGGTCCCGAACGCGGCTTTTATCCCGGCATTCCGCGCAGCGGCAATCAGGCGGTCGCCGGCATCTACGGCGTCCGGCTCCTAGAAAATGGCTTTCTCGACAGCGCCAAGCGCCTGGTCTGTCCGTCGTCGCCGCTGGCCGAACGCGGCAAACCGCTCGTCGTGCCCACGTCGGCCGAACTCGACGCCGCGACGGGCGAAAAACTCGCCGAATACCAGCGCACGATGGGCGGCAGCTACGGCTATTCGCTCGGCTTCGTTCAGAACGGCGTCTACTTTCCGACGCAGTTCCGCCGCCTTCGCTGGAACCCGATCCTGGCCGACGCTTACGATCCGCACGACGGCCGGCCGAATAGCTGCAATCACGGCGGATGCGGTCAGAACGTCCTGTTCGCCGACGGCAGCGTCGGCTATCTGACGACGGTCCGTGTGGTCGACCGCGTCGACGACGACGTCGTCGACGACGAAGACATGTTCCGCAACGTCCGCCGCGACATCGCCGCCGGTTTGGGCCGCTACGATTTCGTCCTCGGCGACAGCGCGTCGAATCCCTGGACCGGCCACGCGAACGTGCAGGTCCCGCGGTTTCTCCTAAAAACGCAACCGACGCAGCCGCGGCGGTAATCGAAAGGTCTACGAAGTTGAATCCGCGTCGCCGGGCCGCGCTCCTTCCACCGGATGCACCCACTGGCTCGTCCCGTCGGCCCAGTTCTCTTTCTTCCAGATCGGCACGACCTGTTTGAGCGTGTCGATGAGCCATTGGCCCGCTTCGAACGCATCGCGGCGATGCGGCGTGCTCACCGCGATCGCCACGCTCGCCTCGCCGAGTTCCAAATGGCCGAGCCGATGAACGATCGCACATTCGACGATCGGCCACCGCCGCCGCGCCTCCGCTTCTAGCTCGGCCAGCTGCGCCCGGGCCATCTCGCCGAACGCCTCATAATCGAGCGACGCGGTCCGCCGCCCGCCGGTCATCTCCCGCGTCGTGCCCAAGAACAAAACGACCGCGCCCGCCAGCGGCGAGGAAACCCGCCGCAGCACGTCCTCGGTGTCGATCTTCTCGTGAGTCAGCTCAATCATGGTGGCGGGGCGAATTGCTTGAACGGAGAAAGCACGGAGGAAGGCAAAATGCAAGTGGAAGAATGCACAATGCAAAGCATATCGCGGCCTCATCCATTCTTCATTTTGCATTTTGCATTTTGCATTTCTCCCATTTCACTCGTCGTGATCGTGATCGCCGCCGACGTGGGCGTCGTCGTGATGGATGTGCCAGGCCGGCTTGGCCTCGGCAATCTTGCTCAGGCCTTCTTTGGTAATCTTCGTGCGGTCGACGTAGAACGATTCGAGTTTGTCCAAGGCAAGCAACTGCGACAGCTCGGCATCGGTGATCGGCGCATCGACGAGCAACAACTGCTTGAGCGTGGCGATCTTCGCGATGTGGGCGAGCGCGGCATCGGTAACCTTCGGCCCGCCGATTCGCAGCAGTTCGAGCTTTGGCAGCGCGGCGAGCTTTTTGACGCCGGCATCCGAAAACTGCGTCGCTCCCAAATTCAGCACGCGGAGCTTCGCGACCTTTGCCAGCGCGTCCGCCGCAGCGTCGGTCGCATTCGGGCTGGGCAGCAGCAACTCTTCGAGATCGTCGAGTTTGGAGAGGGCGGCAATACCCGCGTCGCCGACGCTTGCGTGCCCTTCGGAAATGTCGGTAACGTGCAAGGCCTTGAGCTTCTTGAGTCCCGCCAAATGCGCCACGCCCGAGTCGGTGATCTTCACATTATCGAGCACCAACCGTTCGAGCTTATCGAGTCCCGCGAGCAGGGCCAGGTCGGCGTCGGTGACCGTCGCGTTGGGGGCCGTGAGCATCGTCTGCTCGCCGGACCGCACCCGTGCCAGTTCCACGTCCGACCACGCCGCCTTGGTTGCGGCGCCGTTCGACGCCGCGTGTTGCGTGCGGTACGGGCAGCCGGCCGTTGCGGCGAGCACGCACCCAGTGGCCAACGCGGCCCAAACCCGCCCGATCCCGCCTCGATTGACGCTCATCGTGCCTCTCGCTCGCAAACCACTCGACTTGCAGGGGGTAAGTTGACGACCCTATAATGCCCGCGCGCCGGGGGCACGGAAAGGGCCAACGGAACGTGCGTCGGCCTTGTACCTTAAGCTTTATTTGAGCCTTGATACCCAAGCCTTGATACTTTTGCCGCAAGGCCCAATTTACCTCAGTCCGTCCAAACCTGGGAGTTCGGTCCATGTCGGAAGAGCGGCCCGCCGTTCGCGCGATCGCCTGGCGCGAGGTGTTTCCCTGGCTTCGATTGCTCGGCGTCTTTCGGCAGGCGATCCGCCCGCGAATCCTGTTGGTCGCGATTGTAGCCGCGCTGTTCTGTACGACCGGCTGGCGCGTCATCGGCGCAATGTTCTCGGGAAGTAGCGATCCGAACATCGCTAAAGAGAATGCCGCCGGCGAGCGCGTGTATGGTCCCGTCGCGTCGCTTTACACCAGTTGGCCTTGGGAGCCGCCGCTCGTCTCGGAAGTTTACGGCCGCGGAAACGCCGCGGAAATGGGCGCCGACACGCTCACGGCCATGCAGCATCAAATCGCCACGGGACAATACTCACTACTTTCGTCGTTCGTCACTGCCCGGCCGATCCAGCAACTCATCGGCTTCGGCGAAATCTTCAATCCCAAGGCTACGCTTTCGCTCACCGCCTTCCTGATGCTCTGCCTGCTCTGGGCAATCGTCGTCTGGGCATTTGCCGGCGCGGTCATCACGCGGATTGCCGGTGTGGCGTTCGCTCGCGGCGAGCAGATCTCGTGGAACCGGGCGACGTCCTTCGCGTGGCGGAAATGGCCGTCGTACTTTGCCAGCCCGACGTTGCCGCTCCTCGGCGTGGTGCTCATCGCGCTCGTCATGGCGCTGTTCGGCCTGATCTTGAGAATCCCCTACGTCGGCATCCCGCTCATCGCGATTACCTGGCCGCTGTTTCTCATCGGCGGGCTGCTGATGGCGATTCTGCTGTTGGGCCTCGTCGTCGGCTGGCCGTTGATGTGGAGCACCGTGAGCTGCGAAGGAACCGACTCGTTCGACGCTCTCGGCCGATCGTATGGCTACGTGTTCGGCAAGCCGCTGCAATATCTCGGCTATGGCATCGTCGCCCTGCTGCTCGGCTGGCTCGGCTGGTATGTCGTCGATATCTTTTCGGGCCTCGTCGTCGATACGACGGAATGGGCCGTAAGCTGGGGAAGCGGCCGTTCGCTGATGGACGCGGTCACCAAAACGTTACCGACTGCCGTGGAAACGCCGGAAGGCTACACTGGCCTCGACCGCCGGTCGGCCCAACTTATCGATTTCTTCAGCAATTGCGTCCGCTCGATCCCGATCGCGTTCCTCTACAGCTTCTTCTGGTGCGCGGCGACGATGATCTACCTCCTCCTCCGCCGCGACGAGGATCAAACCGAAATCGACGAAATCTACCTCGAAGAAGAGCAAGAGACGTACGGCCTGCCCCCGCTGCGAACCGACGCGGCCGGCGTCAGCGAACCGGCCGACGTGCCGGCGACGAAGCCCACGGCATCGCCGCCATCGCCTGTTACTCCGCCTGCCTCGACGCCGGACGCCACGAAACCGCCGAGCAGCAACGAAGGCCCGTTGCCGCTCGAGTAATCGCGGGTGTTGCCGTTGTGCCCACAGCTTCCGACATTGCGACGCTCGTTCGCCAAGTCGCCGACCGCCCCGCCGCCGCGCACAAGGGCGATTTCGGCCGCGCCTTGCTCATCGGCGGATCGCGCGGCATGAGCGGAGCGATCGCGCTGGCTGGAAAAGCCGCCCTACGCAGCGGCGCGGGCCTCGCGACGCTCGCCGTACCCGAGGCGATCCTTCCAATCGTCGCATCATTCGAGCCGTCGTACATGACCGCCGCGCTCCCGTGCGACAAAGCCGGCCGCATCAGCGACGCCGCCCGAACCGCGCTCGAACCGCTCATTGAATCCGCGACGGCCATCTCCTGTGGTCCCGGTCTCGGCCGCAGCGACGACGCTGGCCAGCTCGTGGCGTGGCTCTATGCCTCGTGTCCCAAGCCCGTCGTATTCGATGCCGACGCCCTCAACGCCCTGGCCTCGCTCGAAGGCGGCCTTCCCAAGCGAAAGGCCGCGCCGTCCGAAAAGCCGCGAGTCCTCACGCCGCATCCCGGCGAGTTCGCCCGGCTCATCGGTCGCCGCATCGACGACCGCGGCGAGCAGCAACAAGCCGCCGAACAATTCGCCGCACAGCACGACGTCACCGTCGTGCTCAAAGGCCCGGGCACGATCGTCACCAACGGTCGCCGCACCGAAATCAATGCGACCGGCAATCCCGGAATGGCCACCGGCGGCACGGGCGACGTGCTGACCGGCATCATCGTCGCGATGCTGTGTCAAGGTCTCGCCCCCTTCGACGCCGCCCGCGTCGCCGCGCACGTCCACGGCCGGGCCGGTGATCTCGCCGCCGCATCGCTCGGTCAGATCTCGCTGATTGCCAGCGACCTGATCGAATACCTCCCGCAAGCATTCCTCGCGTGCCGGCAATAGCACCACCCGCCGCCACGGCCCACTGTCCACTGTCCACTTCCCACTTCCCACGTACTCGCTCGCCGCGGCCGCTAGCATCGCCCCGCCGTATCGGGTAAATTTCCAGGGCACACAATCTGGCGAATATTTTTCGCCCGAGGGAATCTTCCGCCGGCCAGGGACGGCACGCTGACCGCGGCCCATCCCGCCGAACCACTCGCCGAGGAACCCGACATGTCGAGCGTCGTGCTCCAAACGTCGCTGTCGAAGCTGCCCGTCCGCCGCGGGAAGGTCCGCGACGTGTACGATTTGGGCGATCAACTGCTGCTGGTGAGCACCGACCGGATCAGCGCCTTCGACCACGTGCTCCCCAACGGCATTCCCGACAAGGGCCGCGTGCTCACGCAGCTTTCGGCGTTCTGGTTCGACTATCTCAAGGTGCCCAATCACATGCTCTCGACCGAGGTCAAGGACTTCGGCCTCGATGGGCTGGGGTTGCAAGAGGGCGTCGACACCGAGCAGCTCGTCGGCCGCAGCATGTTGGTCCGCAAGACGAAGGTCGTGCCGATCGAATGCGTCGTCCGCGGCTACCTCTCCGGCTCCGGCTGGAAGGAATATCAAAAAACCCAGTCCGTCTGCGGCATCAAGCTGCCCGCGGGACTCGCCGAAAGCGCGAAGCTCCCCGAGCCGATCTTCACGCCCGCTACGAAGGAAGAAAGCGGCCACGACATCAACATCTCCTTCGATCGGATGGTCGAGATCGTCGGCCGCGAGACCGCCCTGGAACTTCGCGACCGCAGCATCGACATTTACCGCCGCGGCGCCGACTATGCCGCCGGCCTGGGCATCATCATCGCCGACACCAAGTTCGAGTGGGGCCGCGTCGACGACGAGTTGATCCTGATCGACGAAGTCCTGACGCCCGACAGCTCCCGTTTCTGGCCCGCCGACCAATACGCCCCCGGCCGCTCGCCGCCCAGCTTCGACAAGCAGTTCGTCCGCGACTGGCTCGAAACCACCACCTGGGACAAAGAAACCACCCCGCCCAAGCTCCCCGACGACGTGGTCGCCAAAACGCGGGCAAAGTACATCGAAGCCTACGAACGGATCACGAAACGGGCGTTTGCTTGGAAGTAACGTCGGTTTCTTAAACACAGAGGGCACGGAGGACGGCGCAGAGGAACACGGAGGAATTCCAGTGATGATTGATGAGTGATGAGTGATGAATGCGGAACGAGGAATGCGGGCGAAACTCGCGGTACTCATCGTTCATCAATCATCATTCTTCTCTGTGCCCCTCTGTGCCGTCCTCCGTGCCCTCTGTGTTTAGGAGCCCGCTCGGTGTTTAGGAACCCCGCTCAGATTCGTTAATAACCGCACGGAGGCGCCTCGATGTCGCTCTCGATCGGCCAGGTTCACCAAGGCGACTGCATCGAACTCATGTCGCAGGTCGAGCCGGGCTCGGTCCACCTCGCCTTCGCTGATCCCCCGTTCAACATCGGCTACAAGTACGACGTCTACGACGATCGCCAGGCCGACGCCGACTACCTCGCGTGGTCGAAGCGCTGGATGGAGTCGGTCCATCGCCTGTTGCGGCCCGACGGCGCCTTCTGGCTCGCGATCGGCGACGAGTACGCGGCCGAGCTCAAGGTCTGCGCCACGCGCGAAATCGGCTTCTCCTGCCGCTCGTGGGTCGTCTGGTACTACACATTCGGCGTCAACTGCACGCGCAAGTTCACCCGCTCGCACGCTCACCTGTTCCACTTCGTCAAAGACCCCAAGAACTTCACGTTCAACGCCGACGACCCCGCCCTTCGCATTCCGTCCGCCCGCCAACTCGTCTACGCCGACGTCCGGGCAAACCCGAAAGGCCGCCTCCCCGACGACACCTGGATCCTCCGCCCGCAAGACCTGCCCGACGGATTCGCCGCCGACAGCGACACGTGGTACTTTCCCCGCGTCGCCGGCACGTTCAAGGAGCGGGCCGGCTTCCACGGCTGCCAGATGCCCGAGCAGCTTCTCGCCCGCATCATCCGCGCCTCGTCGAACGACGATGACCTCGTTTTCGACCCCTTCACGGGCAGCGGTTCCACCTTGTGCGTCGCCAAAAAGCTCGGCCGGCGATTCATGGGCACGGAGCTTTCGCCCGAATACGTCGCTCGCGTCACCGCCCGCCTCGCCGAAATCCGCCCCGGCGACCCACTCGACGGCGCCGAAAACCCGCTCACCAGCGTTCCTCAAACGGCCAACGGCAAAGCGATCGACCCCAACTCTCCGAAGCGCCGCACCTTCGCCCGCGGCAAACGCAAGACCGCGTCAGAGCGACCGCTCCTCGCCGAAAACGAATAGTCGCACCGCCGCCGCTCGAGCGCGCAAAAACCGGCTCCGCGGCAGCGATCGCTGGGGCCTCAGGAAGATGGATACAACTATAAGGTCAGGTCAAGCGACGAACGGCCTCGCCACCCGCCAAGACGCCAACTCGCGCCGACCTGACGAGCGTCACCAACCGACGTCGCCTCGCACTTGCACAACCCGTTCGCGAATCCCCCGTGTGCTGAACCCGCAACATTCCGGATGCAGTCGCCGATATGCGCGCCGCTCCGCGGGCCGCTCGAACCATCGCCGGTGTAGCCACGCATCCAACCGCTCCGCCTCCGCCCGCCGCTGTGCCGCCGTCGTCCCCAACTCGAACCGGTGCCACAGCGAGCACAGCCGATATCGCGGTGCATATACGGCCGCGTGCGGCGTCGCCATGACGTTGATTCGCAGCAGCAAGTCGTCGAACTCGCCCGACTCGTACCACACGATCGTCCGCGGCAAGTTCGCTTCCCGTCGTTCCCGTTCGGAAACACGGTGCGTAAGCTTCGCCAGCGACTCCCAGCCGAGAAGCCCTGCAAAATGCCGAAGATGGGAAAGGGGCGGCAGTCTCATTACGCTGTCCCACCCGACGCAAGTCCCAGCTCGGCGGCCACTTCTGCCATCGCGTCAATCTCGAACTGCACGTGCTCTTCCAGCGCAACGCCCAAGTCTTTCGCCCCTCGCACGATATCGTCGCGGTTGATCGCCGCGGCGAAGCTCTTCTGCCGAAACTTTTTCATCACGCTCGCCGCCGCCAGACCCGCGATCTTCTCCGGCCGCAGCCGCGCCGTCGCCGTGATCAGCCCGGCCAACTCGTCGCAGGCATACAGCGCCTTGTCCATCAGCGACACCCGCGGGCAATCCGTCAGATAATCCGCGTGCGACTTGATCGCGTAGATCACGTCCTCGGGATAGCCGAGCTCCGCGAGAATCTTCGCTCCGACGAGCGGATGATCCGGCGGATTCGGCCACCGCTCGTAGTCGAAGTCGTGCAGCAACCCCACGATGCCCCACTTCTCCTCGTCTGTGTCCTCGCCCGCCGCCGCAAACCGCCGAGCATAAGCCCGCATCGCCGCCTCCACGGCCAGCATGTGCTTACGCAAACTGTCGCTTGCAGTGTATTGGCAAACGAGCGCAAAAGCGGCGGGGCGGTTGAGATCGTTCATGCGAGGCATTTTAACGTGGTCCTCGCCAAGTGCGGAGGCATCGCCGAGCCGGAAGGCTGCATTTCGCTTGACGGCGCTAAAACGGCTACATACACTGCCGTAATGCTGGGGGACGTGGCGCATCGCGTCTGGTCAAACGCTCATTCGGCGGCCAATTTGCAGCACTATGGAATCTCGCAACGCCATTCGCCGATCCTTGGAAACGCTAGAACCCCGGGCCATGCTGGCGTGGAAGGTTCTTGTAGCCACGGATCAACTCGTAATCGGCGAACCGGACGACGGCGACACAGGAGTATTGTCGTATGATCCGGAGGCGAATGAATTCGTGCTCGACGGCGTGGCAACGGGTGTGAAGGTTCAGGGCGTGGGCAATAAGCCCAATGTGATCGTTCAGGCCTTAAACGCCGACGACACGACGTTCGTATTCGACGACCGCGAAGAGAAGTTTCCGTGGGGGTGGTCGTGTTTGGGGACGGGCTGCTACCCGATGGGGATTAACATTGAATACGACGGCGGTAATCGAGAGAACAACTTGACAGTCGCAAGTGAGTCTCAAGTCCGCGTGGCAGCGCCGGAGCCGGAGACCGGTACGGTAATCATCTCGTCGTCGGGCCGTCATCGCATTGCTTACTCGAACCGAGGCGGAACACTTCACTTCGACGGTGCGGCACTGACGATCGACGCACGCCAATCGACGGATCACGAACGATGGGTGACTGCCGAAGCCGGAAGCGTAAAAGTGCGGGGGTTCTTTCCGATCAGCGTTTCCTGTGAAGATCCTCCTGTATGCATGAGAATGGTCGCGCCGACGGTGGTTAAAAACTATGAGGTGGCCAAGATTACCTACGAGAATGGCCGACTCGATGCAATCCACACCGGCGATGGGAACGACCATGTGACGATCGCTTCGAGCTTCGTCGCCGATATGAACGCGCGAAAACTCTCGTCCGAGAACACGCTTCGCATCAGCACCGGCGACGGCGACGATTCCGTTTCGATCGTCGGGACGCCGGAAGACGACTGGATTTGGCTTGCCGAATGGCCGCAGGGTTGCCTGTCGTATCCATTCGATCCCGGCTTCGCTCTCCCCACTTGCGAAAGTGTTATTTCATTAGGCCTGATCGCGGATCCGTTCGCGCCAGGAAACACGCTTCCACGATTAGTGGAACACCACTTCGAGAACTTCGGCGGTGTGCGAATCCGTCCTCAGCGGCAGTTCGCGATGTTCAGGACGTTTGGTGTTGAATCTCACATCGTCTCAGGTGATGACGGGAACGATATTCTCATCGGCAGCGATGGACCCGATCTGATTTGGGGTGGTCCCGGTAACGACAAAATACTCGGCCGTGGCGGCGACGACGCCATAATTGGTGGCGTAGGCGTCGATTCGCTCGACGGTGGCGCAGGGGACGACACGATACTTGGCGGCGAGCCGGGTCAGATTGGCGACATCTTATGCGACGGGATCACGCGAGTATGCTCCATTCCGTTTCCAAGCCGCTGGTTTGGCACGCATTTGTTCATTATCAATCCCGCGCAGGATACGATCGGCGATGATGTCCTCCTCGGTGGTCCCGGCGATGACGAACTCTTCGGTTCCGCCGGCGACAACCGAATCGATGGCGGCGCCGGCAACGATATCATTTCAGCCGGCGGCGGAAGCGATCAGATTCGCGGCGACACCGGAAGAAACATCCTCGTCGGCGGCACGGGCCGCGATTCCATTCTAAGTCTCGGCTTCGATTTGATCGTCACGGGCAGCACGATCTACGATGCCGACGTCGACGCCATGCGGGAGATTCGCGCCGAATGGACTTCCTCGCGCAGCCTGCCGCGAAGAATCTCCAATCTCACCGATGGCGCAAGCGAAGGCCGCGCCAATGGCGATACGTTTCTCAACGATTCGACCGTGCTCGACGATCGTGAAGTCGACCGAGTCTTCTCGCGCCGCCCGGTCGACTGGCTCCTCGCGGGCGAGGGCGACCAATCCACATTCCCGCCGCGGCGACCGCGACCGCGTCCCGTCGTGCACGAGCTGCTGTCGCGTCGCCTGGTCCGAGATCGTGATGAACTTCTTGCGGCGCCGCAAGCAGCGCCGAGAAACCTACTCGCCGAACATCACCCGCGCCGCCTCGAACGTTAGCGACGAGAGAATCTCCGGATTCTGCGAATCGCGCGTCGCGTCGCCGCGGTTTTCGCCGGTCGCCAGTTCCGCCAGCAAGTGCGGCGTGCGAACCTTCACGTAGCGGCAAAACTCGTCGAGCGACCACCCCGCCCGGCCATCGTCGACCGCTCGCATAACCTCTTCCTTCGCCGCCACCGCGCCGAGCGCTTCGAGAGCGGCGTAAGTGAACAACCCATGCTTGAGGGCGTCGTGTTCCTTCGACGTCTCCTGCCGGCCGCACGCCGTGACGATCTGCGGCCCAAGTTGCAGCCCGCCCAAATCGAGCAACTGCTCTTCCTGCCGCACGGCCGCCGAATGGCACGCATCGAGCAACACCAGGCTCGGGCACGGCAGCCGCGACAGCAAGTCGTCGATCCGCCGACCGGTGACCGCCGTCGCCGCAAGGTCGCTCGTCGTGTCCTTGGCGACGAAGAAGAACCCCCGCGTAGCGTCGCCCCCGGCCGGATTCGGCGCTTCGTCGAACCCATGTCCGGCCAGCATCACGACCACGAAATCCTGCGGCCCCGCCGCCGCGGCGATCGCTTCGAGCCGCCCTTCGATATTCGCCCGCGTCGGTTCCTCCGCGCCGCCCGCCGCGAGCGTCGTCAACTCGCCTGCTGCGAACGCGCCGCCGTCCACGAGCCGCTGGCGTAGCCCCGCCTCGAGCGCAATGGCATCGAGCGCCTCGTACTTAAGCTCCCCGACGTCGAGCAGCCGCTTGAGCTGCGGTTCGGCATCGAGTTTCGTCACGCCCACGCCGACATAGAACAGCCGCGGCCGCTCGACGCTGGCCGCATCGTGCGTAAACCGAATCACGCGCCGCGTATTGAGCCGCTCTTCGCCGCTTCCCGTCTCGGCGACGGCCACGAGCATGTTCGCCCCCGGCCGCAATAGCGCATGCGGCAGCGCGACCTCGGCGGAAAGCGTGCTCGCCGGCTTCACCTTGCCCGCGTCGCGCGCCGCTTCCGTCATCCGCCGCCCGTTGAGCCACACTTCCAGCGCCGCGAGCGGTTGCCGCGCGTCGCGCGAAACGGCCTGTACGGCGACCGTCGCCCCATCCGCCGGCGCGGCGCCGCCATCGACGATCCCGCTCGCGCGGATCGAAACGTCCGCCGGCGGCACGCGGCTCGGCGCCTCCGCCAAAGCCTTCGCCACGTCGCGGAACCGCACAATCGCGTCGATCACCGGCCGCTTGCGGTAATGATCGCGAAAGTCCTGCGCCAAGAACGTCCGCGCCCCCGTCGCCTCGTTGCCGAGATTCACGTGCCACTCGAACCGCGACGCCGCGTCGGGCGAAGAGTCGAAATAACCCGCAGGCGTCCACAAGATCCAGTTCCCGTCGCGCTGCGGATACAGCGTCCACAGCGGATCGTGGGCGACCGGCGAGATCATCGCTTGCGGCTGTCCGCCGAGCGTCGCCTCGACGTAAAGCTGAACGCCCGGCGTGGGCCGCGCGAGCGCATCGAGCCACGCCGCCGGCGCCACGACGTTGCCCGCCCGTTTCACCGACGTAATCACCTGCCCCGCGGTAAACCCGCCTTCCCAACCCGGCCCAAACGAAGTCACGCTGTCGACCACGACCTTGCCGTCGCGGCGAGCGAACTTGGCGCCCAGCTCGCTTCCCGAGCCGATCCCGCGCAAGCTCCATGCGCAAATCGTACCGTCGAGCGACCCGCTCAACAGCCAATCGCCCTCGGACGAAACGTCGAGACTCGTCACCGCGGCCGAATGGCCGTAGAACTTCCGCACGACCGCTCGATCCGCATCGTTGGAACCGTTCTGCGCGCGAACCTCGATCCCCGCCGGATAGCCCAGCGCGACGAATTGCCGCCGGTCGAGCGTAAACGCGATTCCGCACAGCGGCGTGCCGAATGCCCCAGACCTCGGTAGCGTCGACGCCGCCTCTTTCGCGTTCAACCGTCGCCAGGCGCGCGTATCCGCCACGAACTTCTTGGCAGCGAACGGCTCCAGCACCCGCGGATACTCGATCTGAAACTGCTGCCACGGCGTCCCCGTCGTCGTCGACGGATCGAACGCCCCGACGCCAAACAGCACGTGGCTGTCGCTCCTTGCACCCTTGGCCGTCGCAATCCGAACGTGGTTGATCGGCATCGTGCCGCGGGCGGCGTCCTCGGCGGTCGGCACGACTGCAATCCGCTTGCTCGACGCCGCGTCCCAAACGCGAACCGTCGGTCCGGACGGTTCGAGCGACGCCGCCGCGACGAATCGCCCCCGCGCCTCGACGGCCACCGCGGTAATCAACCCCGGCAATTCGCTCTCCGTCAGCGAAATCTTTTCGCCGCCGCGATGCGCGACCACCCGCGACACGCCGCGAAACACATCGCGCACGCCCCGGACCGTCGCCGCCGCGTTCTGGTCGCCCGCAAGTATCCACGGCCACGTTTCGTAGCGATGTCCGGCCGGAAACTTGATCCACCCGCCGCCCGCTTTGATCTCCAACGCCGCCGCCCGCGACGTAACCTGCTTGTTCGCCGCAAGCCGGATGACCTTCGGCGTCGCCGTCTCGTACACCCGCACGTCGAGCACGCCGTTGAGCGTATCGCGGTTCGCCAGTACGCTCGTCGCGTCGCCGCCCGCGTTTTTCTTGTGCCTAAACCCGGGGCGAAACGTTAGCGACACGTCGTCTCCCCGCGCCACGTCGCCGGCGATCGTGTGCGCCACCCATTTCGTCGCATCGAGCCAATCGAGTCCGCGAACGACGTAATCGGCAATGAGCGTATTGCGGTCGTCGCAAGCGAGCTTCGTAATTTCCGTCCGCTTGCCCGACGCCGTGTCGAACATTTCGACCGCCCCGCCGCTGCCGTCGACGAGATTCCCCGCCACCGCCAGTTGCCGCCCGTCGGGACTCAGCCGCAAATGCCGCGCCCGCGAAACGCTGGTAACGAGCGTGTGCTTGAGCGTCGGCGTCGACGAAAGCTGCCACACGAGCACGCGCGCGTTCGGCTGCCCCAGGTCCGGCTCCGCGTCGTAGCCCACCGCCAATTGCCCGCTCGCGTCGTGAGCATCGAGCGAAAACACGATCTGGTTCCGCCGCTCCCGCACGTCGGGATGCAGCAGCACCTGCGTCCGATCGGGATCGGCCACGTCGATCAGGTTCACCTGGCTCGTTTTGACGCCGATCCCCCCGATCGCCACGTGCTCGCGGCCGTCGAGTCGCAACACCCGCATCGCCATGATCGCGCCGATGCGATCGCGATAGATCGGCCACAGCAGATGCCCGCGATAGGCCAGCGTCGCCGCCCCTTGCCCGTCGCGCTCGATCGCCCAGACGCGCACCACCTTGTCTTCCCCGGCCGCATAGAGCCGCACGTCGTTCTCCGTTCCGCCGAAGGCCAGCGCCGTCACACGGGCCGTCGGCGTCTGGCTCGCCGGACGCAAGATCGGGTTCGTCCGCTCCCGCCGGGCCGCGTCGACGTCGATCCCGCCCCCATCGTCGGCGCGAGATACCGACGGCCCTGCCAAACCCGCGACCACGGCGAGTAGAGCGGCATAAATACGGGCTCGCGCCATGACGCCTTCTCGCGGCGGAAGCACTCGATCGACGACACAAACGGCAGCAGCACGCGGCCCGATCGAACCGCGTGCCGCTTTCTATTCTAGTACCGATCCCAGAACTGTAGGAGGTGAATCCCTTCGCCGAGAATTCGCCAACCGGTCCTGACGGCGAAAGGATTCGCCTCCTACAGCTCGTGTTTTTGATACCGACAGTTACGCACAAGCGCTACGGCACGTCCTCATAGCGAAACCGCTTGACGAACTTCGTATGCACCTTGCCGTCGACCTCGACGTGCGGATAGACCAGGAAATTGACCGGCCCCGTCGCCGGCGCGGGATCGAGCTGCAAGTCGCGGCCCGTCGTAAACGTCACCCGGTCCGCGGTGAGGTTGCCAAAGTAGTATTCCTTCATCGCGGGCGCCTTGTCCGCTTCCGAAATATCGACGCCTTCCCAGCGGCCCTCGTTCACGAACTTGGCCCAGCAGTGATAGCCCGCCACATCCCCCGCGCCCTTCTTCTCCGGAATCGGGAAGCCCATTTCGAACTTGGCGGGGATCTTGAGGTCGCGGCAAGCCCCGATGAACACGCTGTGAAAATCGGTGCAGTTGCCGATCTTCGCGTCGCAAGCCCACACCGCGTCGCCGCGGCCCCACGGCACGCCGTCCGGCTTGCCGTATTTCATCAGATCGTCCGTGGCGTTGTACAGCGCGAGGGCCTTCGCTTTCGCATCGCCCTCCGGCGCCTTATCGCCAATCAGCTTTTTGAGCAGCGTGCCATTGACGGGAATCAGCTTCGACGACACCAAGTGCACGTCGGCGATTTTGTCGCCGGTCGGCTCGCCTTGCCCGCGAACGAGTTCCTTCCGCTCGACGACATACTCCGCGTCGACCGCAATTTCCCCCTTCGCGTCGGCCGTCGCCTCGAAATAGATTGTCTTGTTGCCGTAGGTCTTTTCCGTGCCGACGTGCGGCTTGGTTCCCGGCGTCCGCGCTTCGATCAATTGCACCTTCTGCTCGTGGTTGCTCGCGGCCACTGGAATCCACACGCGGGCCTTCGCGCCGGGGGCAAGCTCGTTGATCGTCGCCCCATAAAAAAACTTGAACTTGCGGACCTTCGGCGTTTGCTTCGCCTCGTCCGCGGCCGCGACCGACAGAGCCGCCGTCGCGACCAACCCGAGCGCCAGACCGACGCTCCTCAGAGCTACCCATCCGGCGCCGCCGGATGCGTTCGAACCATTCATGACAACCTCTCGCAGTCAATGGGTAAATCGCCCACCCGGCCGCGGCGCGACCGATCGCCCCGCGCGGCAAACGACGAAGTCTTGCATTGTACGCCCGGGGCCCCGGACGAGACACTTTGGCAGAATCGAACAAACGCGCTCAAAAAAACGCGAGAAGCGTTGAATAATTCCCTCTACCGGAGGGCACGTAACGGCCGCGAACACCGTCGGTTTGTGCCAATGCGCATATTTCCACCCCTCGCCGCCAACAAAAGTGCGGCCAATACGTCCGTCAGGACCGGCCCTCCTGTCTCGCGGGTGGTCTCAAATGATTGCCCTCGCGGCCCGGCCGACCCTTCGACTATCTTCATACCAGCCCGTTGGCACGTTTTCCAGCAGAAATCCGCCCGCAACCGTCGAATTGACCCAATTCCCGCAATGGCGTAAGTTACGCCTCGCTCCGGCGCCGGAACACACCGTTTGCCGTGGCGATGCTAGCACTTGTGCGCATCGCGCTTGCCGTGACATCGGCGTTGCCGTCATTGCCGCGACCGCTCGAACTCCGCTACGGAAGGTGGACGATGCTCCGCTCGCTTTTGCACAAGTTCCACCTGCGGCCCGATCGCGACGCGAAACGCCTCCAGAACGTCCTCGACTGCCATTACGGTCACGCCGCCACCCGCCGGCAACGCGCCTGCGTCAACCGCAACGGCGAGCCGATCCCCTGGTACACATACCCCGCGATCGAATACCTCTCCCAGCTCGACCACGGCGACAGCCACGTCTTCGAGTTCGGTTCCGGAAACTCAACGCTGTTCTGGGGACGGCGGGCCAAGAGCGTCGTCAGCGTCGAGAACGACCCCGATTGGTCGCGCGAAGTCGCCGCCCGCGTCGGCCGTGCGCCGATCGAGTTGCGGCTCGTCGAGAACCTCGACGACTACGCCGCGACGATTCGCAAAGCCGACGGCCCGTTCGATTTGATCGTCGTCGACGGCCGCCGCCGCTATTCGTGTGCCCGCGAGGCTCTGTCGCGGTTGCGGCCCGGCGGTCTGATCGTGCTCGACAACGCCGACTGGTATCCGAACACGACGGCCATGCTCCGCGCCGCCGGGCTGATCCAAGTCGACATGTCCGGCTTCGGCCCGATCAATGCCTACACGTGGACCACGTCGCTCTTCCTCGACCGCGAGTTTCGACCGCGGCCGCTCGCCGGCCGCTTGCCCGCCACGCCAACCGGCGGCCTGATCGACTATTCCGACGACGACGAAGAGCCGGCCGAGCGGCAGCAACGGATCGCACGTTCGGCATGATGCCACGCTCACCCTGCGTGCCGTCGCGGTTCGGGCAATGGGCACGGTGCTGCCGCCACGAGCGGAATCGTCACTGCCCCCGCGTCATCGAACCGCTGTCCGAGCGGCGACGGCTGCCGGCGACACGGCATCTGCCCAATCTTTCGCGTGTCCGACTCGGCCCACGCCGCCGCTTCGTCCGTGAGCCGATTGAGCAGCCGCTCCATCGTCTCGCGATAGTGCTCGATCCCGTCCCGGTCGAGGTCGGGCGGAATCTGAATCCGCCCGCTCACCACCGCCCGTGCCCGCGATCCCGGCCGCGGAATCGCAAACCGATCCCAACTATTGAGCCGCCACGGGCGATCGTAGCCAAACCCCATCAGCACCAGCGGCAAACCGAGCTTCGACGAGAGATAAACCGGACCCTGGGCCATCTGCCGTCGCGGTCCGCGCGGGCCGTCCGGCGTGATCGTCAAATGCTTTCGCCCGCCGCTGCGCAGTAACTCGCGCACGGCAGTCACCGAGCCGCGATACGTCGACCCGCGAACGAATTCGAAGCCCAAGTGATACGCCGCCCGCGAAAGAACGTCCGCGTCGCGATGCTGGCTGAGCAACATCACGAGGTTGTTGTGCCCCCGCAGATAAATCGGGAACAGAATGTTCTCGTGCCAGAAGATGTAGATGCTCGGGCTGCGGCACTCCGGAAAGACGGGATCGATCGAGCGGTCGTAGTACGCCGCCTGATAGTCGAGCGTCCGCATCCACGCGCGAATTGCCGTCGCGCCCAGAAGGCCGCCGAACTTGTTGACGAGCCGCGTTGTCCAATTCATCGCCAAGCATCCTTGCCCGGAGTACCACGTCCCAAGGCGAATTCGTAGAGTGCGTCGAACGCAATGAGGCCCGCCACGAGAAACGCGGAACGGCTCTCTTTCGCTCC
>QEVJ01000269.1 GCA_003576845.1 Planctomycetota bacterium | reverse complement strand
TTCTTCTTCGCGAATCGCTCGCCGAGGGAAAGTCGCGCATTGCCGCAGCGGCTTGGCCGAAGCGATGGACGCGAATCGGAACCGTTGCGACGGCACTGAACGTGCAACGCCAAGCACGCTTCCATGCCGCGCCGTCGACGCCCCATATATCCAGGCGTGTCTCAACCGTCTACGGTTTTCTCTCTTTTCGAAGGAGCGTTCGTATGTGGATGTCACGATGTATGTTGATGGCAGGTTGTTTGGCGCTTCCGAGCGCGCTGGCGGCACAGCAGGCCGATCGGCCGATCGATCGCGAGCCGCCGCCGCGGACCGAGCGTCCGGAGCAAGCCGATCCCGCGCGAGGGCCGGCAACGCAGAATGCAGTTTGCAAACCGGTCGAGGACTTCTTCGTGAGGTGCCTGACGCAGGCGAACCAGGCGGAAGTGGCCTTAAGCAAGATCGCGCAGCAACGCGCCTCGAACAAAGAGGTCCAGGCATTCGCCGAGCAACTGGCGCAAGATCACACGAAGATGCTCGGCCAGTTGCAGCAGATTTCCGGTCGCTCTTCGACCCGCGGCGCGCTAGAGGGCGCGGCGCCGCCGGATCGCGGCGATTCGCCGGCGACTCGGCCGGGAGCGCAAGACCGACCGGCTGCCGATCGGCCGGCAACCGCTCGACCCGCTCCGGGCGGCGCGGGTCAGGCCCGCGGCGAAATTCCGGAACGCGGGGCGGCGCCGGCGAGGCCGACCACCGGCAGCAGCGATCTGGCGTCCGTGGCGAAGATCGCGGAGGAAGTCGGCAAGCTGTGCCTCGCATCGGCCATGGAGGAATTGGAGACCAAGAAGGGCGAAGAGTTCGACAAATGTTTTGTGGGCATGCAAATCGCGGCTCACCAGAAGATGGCCGACGAATTGGCCGTGCTGAAGAACCACGTCGGGTCGCCGGAGCTGCGTCAACTGTTGACGCAGGGGCACGAGACGACGACGAACCATCTTTCGCACGCGAAAAACTTGATGAAGACGCTCGACCAAGGCGGGACCGCGACCGCTCGCAAGCCCGCGACGCCCGAGCGCGAGTGACGCCGCAGGGCTGTCTTACAGCCTCGCACCGACACGTGCGGGACGTCCTTCTCTTTGGTCCACCGACGTTCCGCACCCCAAAGAACCTCGCTGTCCTTCGCCGCAGCGAGGTTCTTTCTTTTTTTTTGCCTGGGTAGACAGTGAGTAGACGGCGGTGAGCAGTGGACGGTGAGCAGTGGACGGTGAGCAGTGGACGGTGAGCAGTGGACGGTGAGCAGTGGACGGTGAGCAGTGGACGGTGGACAGTCGTCAGCGCGGAAAACGGCTCGCGGGCCGCTGCGTCGGCGATACACGGTTCGCTCGGGCGACGCAGATTGTTCTGCCGATGCGCGGCGAAACAAAAAACACCACTGCTTGCGGCAGCAGCACTGCCGGCAAGCGGTGGCGAATCCATGGAGGCTACGGGTGTCCGTGGGGCGGAAAGGGCGTTGCAACGTGGCGGTCGTTCTATTTCAGGCTCATTGCCACGATCGTCAGAGCCTTCATCCCTTTCTCGCCTTTCTCGGCGGTCACTTCCACGGGGCTTCCCACCGGCAACGCGGTGATCTTGATCTCTTGCCCGTCGAGCGTGATTTTCGTTTCGGCGGTCACTTCGAAGGGGAGTTGCTCGCCCTTCGTTGCGACGACGACCTGCTTTTCGGCGACCGCGGAGACGGTCCCCTTGACGGTCTCTGTTTTTGTCGCCAAAGCGAGGCTGCCGACAACCAGGGCCACTTCCAGCAACCGCAGCAAGGCCGACAAATGGTTGAGATAGATCATGTTTGGTTCTCCTAGGGCTCTACGGTTCCAATTACGCGTTCCGTCGAAAGGCGCAACGAATGGGAACGAATCGGGAGGCAACGTGCGTGCCGTCGTTGGCGTTGCGCCGATGGTCCGTGGAGAAAGGCGCCCGTGGTCGCAATGGGAGGGCGCGCGGCATGTTGTTTGCGGCCCGGCGAAACCGATTGCTCGCGGCGATTATTCGTAGGCAACAAACCAGCGGTCCCGTTCATGGAGGGAACGACATTCGCTGCAACAACAGCAACGGGACCGCTGTTTCTTCTCATGTTCTTGCGCGAGCGACGAACGGATCACTCGGCCGGGCGTCCGCCGGCGCCCAAGCTTCCTCGTTGAATCGCGGCCCGCGCGTCGTCGCGCGAGTCGAATCGTAGGGCAGTGAATTCGCGTTCGCTCCAGGCGACGAACTGCGGGCCGCTGGCGGCGACGAGCCACACGGCTCGGTGGGGATCGAGCACCGGCTCCGCGGTCTCGAACATTTCGAGGTACGAGGCAAAGCCGTGGCGATTGGCAAACTCGTCGCGTCCGCCGGGTGCATTCGTCGAAGGCTCGCCCGCCTCTTCGACGGCCTGCTTTGCCAATTCGACGGATCCGGTCGTCTCGACAAGTCTCTGCGCGGCTACTTGGGCGGGCGGCGCAACGTGTTCGTGGCGCTGCCATTCGTCGGCGGGTTCGGGCGGCGTTGCGCTGGGAAACGTGGTGGCCGGGGGTATCATCGTGTGGTCTCCTTCGGAAAGCGTGACCTCGCGGAAGGCCGGGTCGCTCTAACAGCCTGTTGAAAAAGCACTGTCATGGCTGAATTTGCATTTCTGATTGCGCGCATACGGTGAGCGCAACTACGGTCAGCGTAGTTTCGCGAGTGCT
>QEVJ01000117.1 GCA_003576845.1 Planctomycetota bacterium | reverse complement strand
GCTAACCCACTGGGCCGACATCCTCCCCGGCCTAGCCCGCCTCGCCACGAGACGCTCCCAACCCAGCAACCCCCAACTCCTCGCAAACCCGGAACTGCTAACGTATTACGCTTAACTTGATGCGTATGGGGCCGAGCGAATGTGAGGCCCACCGCGTTCTTGTATACCCACGGTTCTCATGGGTTCATGGTGGGCCTCATTTCGTTCGACCCCATACGCATAAAGTTAAGGACTGTCACGGGCGAATCATTAGGCTGCTAGCACGTGGAACTACGGGAAACACACTGCTAGCACCACTTCGATCGATCGTAAGTCCAATAAAACCAAAGGCATCTCGCTTAACTTGATGCGTATGGGGCCTCACTTCGTTCGACCCACCCTATATTCGCTACATCTACTCTTGCATCAGCCCGCGAATCGCGGCGGCAATCTCGGGCGGTCCCGGCACGACTGACGCTTCGAGCGCGGGACTGTAGGGCGTCGGGCAGAAGGCGCCCGTCAAGCGGCGAATTGGTGCGTCGAGATCGTCGAATCCTTCGTCGGCGACGCGGGCGGCGATCTCGGCGCTGAACCCAAAATGGGCCGGCAATTCGTCGACGACGAGCAGCCGGCCCGTCTTGTGCACCGACGCGAGGATCGTCGCCGCGTCGAGCGGCGAGACAGTTCGCGGATCGACGACTTCGACCGAAATCCCTTCCCGCGCTAGTTCGTCGCAGGCCGCAAGCGCGTGATGCACCATGCGGGCGAGCGCCACGACCGTTATATGCTCGCCGCAGCGAACCACGCGGGCCTTGCCAAACTCGATTTCATACTCGCCTTCGGGCACCAGACCTTTGCGTTGCAGCAACTCGCGATGCTCCAGGAACACGACGGGGTCGTCGCAACGCAACGCCGCGGTCAACAGGCCCTTGGCGTCCTCCGGCGACGATGGCACGACGACGCGGAGGCCCGGCGCCTGGGCAAACGCGCCGTAGTAGCTTCCCGAGTGGTGTGTCGCCGCCGAATGCCCGATGCCGATGCAGCCTCGCAGCACCACGGGCATTTTGAGCCGCCCGCTCGACGTGTACTGCATCTTGGCGACCTGGTTGACGATCTCGCCGAAGGCGTCGAGCACGAAATCGGCGAACATGAAATCGACGACGGGCCGCGTGCCGGTCATCGCGGCGCCGCACGCAAGCCCGACGAAGCCGCGTTCGCAAATCGGCGTATCGCAGAGGCGCGCCGGACCATAGAGATCGAAGAGGCCCTTCGTGGTGAGGAAGTTGCCGCCGCGCTTGCCGATCCCTTCCCCGAGAACGAAGATGCGGTCGTTGCGGGCCATTTCCGCGGCGAGCGCTTCGAGCGTCGCCTGGGAATAGGTGATCGTGCGCGGTGGCGCGACGCTATCCGCGGGCGGTTGCGCGGCGATCGTTGTTCGCGGCGTCGCGTATACGTGATCGGTTGCCGTTGCGGGACCGGGAAGCGGGCTGGCCTCCGCAAACTCTCGGGCTTCGCGAATCGTCTCCCGGACTTCGGCATCGATGGCGTCGAACCGTTCGATGATCGTTGCAGCTTCGTCGGGCGGCTCCACTTCGTTCGCGACGGCGGCGCGTAACGCCGCGATCGGACACCGCTGCTTCCACGCTTCGACTTCCTCGCGCGTGCGATACCCGAAGTCGGGCATGCCTTCCGCGTGGGCCCGCGTGCGATAGGTCTTGCATTCGATGAGCGTCGGTCCCTCGCCGGCTCGCGCGCGGGCGATCGCTTCGCCGGCCACGCGATGGATTTCGAGCACGTCGTTGCCGTCGAGTACGAAGCCGGGGATTCCATACGCCGCGCCGCGGCCGCCGACACTCGGGTTGCCGCTGGCGTAAGCAAAGGGCACTTCGGTGGCGAACTGGTTGTTCTCGCACACGAACAGAACCGGCAGCCGCCAGATACTGGCCATGTTCAGGCCTTCGTGAAACGCACCGTTGTTCACGGCGCCATCGCCGAAGAACGCCACGGCCACACAGCCATTGTTAAGCAGCCTGGCGCTGTATCCGCCGCCGCAGGCCTGCAGAATGCATGGACCGACGATCCCGCTGGTGCCCATCATGCCGATTTCGGGCGCGAAGAGGTGCATGCTGCCACCGCGGCCGCGCGAGCAACCTCCCTCGCGGCCGAATAGCTCGGCCATCAGTTCTCGAGGCGGCAATCCCTTGGCGAGCGCGTGTCCGTGTCCGCGATGGGTGCTGAACGCGACGTCTCGCGGCGAGAGATGCGCGCAGACGCCGGCGGCGATCGCTTCTTGCCCGACGTAGGTATGGCACGCGCCGTGGATCAGCCCGCGCTGATGACAGCGGGCGAGCTCCTCCTCGGTTTGCCGGATGATCTGCATCGTGCGATACAAATCGCAAACGAGATCGGCGTCGAGGCATCGGGCGCGGTTGGTTGCAAGGCTCATGCACGATCGCTGAGTGTGAGTGACCTTCAGGGCTATTTCGTTTCGCCGCGGAACGTTTGCACGCTGTAGCCAACGTGGCCCGGCGTGCCGCCGGCGTTCATGGCGAGGTTGCCGCCGTCCATCGGAATGAGCGCGCCGGTAATCCACGCCGAGGCATCCGATGCGAGCAGCACGGCGAGGCCCATAATGTCGCTGGGTTGTCCGAGCCGGCCCGCGGGAATGCCCGAGAGGAAGCGGCCTTCCAGCGCCGTGTCATCTTGCATCCTCGCGGCCAGGCTCGGATTGACGACTTGCGCCGGAAGGACCGCGTTGACGCGCACGCCGCGATGGCTCCACTCGGTGCTCAACTCGCGCGTCATTTGGGCGACCGCGCCCATCGCCATGCTATAGGCGATGTGCCCTCGGCCGAGCGCGGTCGTGCTGGCGAGCGAGCCGATGTTCATGATCGAGCCGTGGCCTTGAGCCAACATGCGGCGGCCGGCTTCCTGGCACATGGCGAACCGGCCCACGACCAGATTCTGAAGCACGCGATGCAGGTCGGCCATCGACAAGTCTTCGGGACGCGCAAGGCAGCCGTCGCCGGCGACGTTGCCCAAAAAATCGACTCGCCCGAAGTCGGCATCGACTTCGCGGAACAATGCGGCGATCGCCTCGGGGTTGGAGACGTCGCACGACGAAACGCGGGCCTCGCGACCGAACCGGCGAATCTGTTCGGCGGTCTGCTCCGCGCCAGCGAGATTCCGGTCGACGGCCACGACGTTCGCGCCTGCCTCCGCTACGGCGAGCGCGGTCGCTTGCCCCATGCCCTGCGCCGCGCCGGAAACGACCGCCACGCGGCCGGTCAAGTCGAAGAGCTTCATCGTTTCGTTCCCCAGTAATCCAGCATCGACCGCAGATGGCACGCTGTAGGAGGCGAATCCTTTCGCCGACAGCGGTGGTTAGCGAATCTGCGGCGAAAGGATTCGCCTCCTACGGTTTCGAAAAGGCCCTTACGGTATCCAGGCCGGAAGAATCTTGTACACGAACACGAGCGCCGCGAGTCCCAGGTAGAACACGCCGCAACCGAGCACGCCCAGCGACTGATACCAGCGCGGGCGCAACTCCACCGGCAGCAGCCGATGGTTGATCCACAGCAATTGAAACGACGTCGCGCCGAGCGCGAGGTTGTTCGTGTTGGCGATAAAATCGGTCATCCGCTGCGGCGCGCTGCTGAAGAGGAACGTGCAGAGAAACGACCACAGGACGTAGCTTCCGAGGATGGCATAGTAGATGTACTTGACCTGGTGCGCCTGCATCGACGCCCGCACGCGGCGGTTGGCGCTCCAGATGGCGTCGGTCCAGCGACGGCTGAAGTCGTCGATGATCGCCATCTGGCTCGGAAGCATAATCATCAAGCCAGTGAATACCGTGGCGATCAACAGCACGCTCGACAGCGCGGGCGAAAACCCGGCGTGGCGCATGCCGTCCGCCGTAATCATGCTTTGCGCGGGACCGGATTGGGCCGTCGCGATCGTGGAATAGCGGGCGAATTCCATCGACAACAGTGCCGGCAGCGTCATGCCCATGAAGCAGCCGGGTCCCCACACGATGAGTTGATCGGCCAGAACGTAGCGCCACCACCCGCGCCACTTCCGCAGGTTTTCGGCGGTGATCGGAAACACTTTGCCGACGTGACTGAGCCAGACGCTGCGTCCGCCAATGGCGCTGGGAATCGCGCCAACCTGGCTGCCCATGCCCCAGCCTTTGTCGCGGACGAAGTTCGAGTAGGTCGAGTTGGACAAGCCGCCGCCGCCGGCGTATCCCGCAAACGCGCCGAGCACGATCAGGCTGGCAGTGGAGATGATCGGCCATTCGCCGTGCTCCGCGCGGTAGGCAAATGCGTTCGCAACGGTTTCGCCGCCCTGTCCGTCGCTCACCGGCACGTTGCCGAATTTGGCGAACCCGCTCATTACGTTCCACCAATTCTCCGCGCTCACGCACGTTACGCCGATCGCAATGCAAAACCCGAGCACGATGACCACTTTGGCCATCATCACGCCTTGCAGCATGTTGTAGACCTTGCCGCCGAGCAACACGGGCAAGGCCACCGCGAACAGACACGCATACGCGAGCGGCGTAATGAGCCACGCATCGGCCGTGGTCACGGGGCGATCGAGCGCGAGCGACGCGATCATCGCCGCCCCGTGCGTCGACAAGCCGGGCACGAGCGCCGCTACGTTCAAAAGCAGCATGAAGCCGACCCAAAACCGCGGCCCGGGCCGGCACCGCATGAATCCGGTGAACACCGGCTCGCCGCAATACAGGGCGTAGCGGCCGCACTCGATGTTGTAGAACACCTGGAACACGATCGCCGCCGTCGCGAGCCACATCAGGCCGCCGCCATACTTCGCCGTCACATCCGGACCGTAAAGCCATTCGCCGCCGCCGATCTGAATGCCCATCATCACGATGCCCGGACCGATGAAGCTCATCCAGTTTCGCCACCGCAGCGGCTTTGGCTCGGGCAGTTCGGCGACGGACCACGGCGGAATCGCGGCGGAGTTCGCCGGCCGCGGATGCTCGCCCGCAGGAGATTGTGAGGACGCGGTCATCGTGGGTTTGCTCCGCCGCTGGTGATGCGACCCCGGCTTCTATCATCGACGCGCTGCTACCACAACACGATTGCCCGACCCGGTCCGCCGTGGCAATCGCGAATCTTGACCGCCGCGAACAGGAAGTATGCGTTCTTGCCTTGCGGCACGCTGCCGAGGTTGTGCAGGAACTCGACGCCGACCATTTCGCGGCTGCCGAGCGCCCAATAGGTCATCAAGGCTCGCCGCGGGTCGACGCCGCCCAAATCCGGCGCGTCGGTCGCCACGCAGCGAATGCCCTTGCTCTTCAAGTACGCGATCGCATCCGGTCCCGGCGCGGGCCAGCCTTCGCTCTTGCCGGCCAGCGGATCCGCCCACACGCCAAAGTCGTGCGGTTGTGGCCGAAGGTACCGGTCGAGATGCCCCGTGCGGAACACCACGATTTCGCCCGGCTTCAACGCGCCTTCGGCTTTCTCGGCGGCTTGAATATGCTCGGGCGCGATCTCGGGTGACGCGGGCCAGTTCTGCCGCGACGTCGAGCCGACGAGCGATCGCACGTCGACGATTCGTACCGGTCCGCAAGTCCACTCGAGCGGCACTTTTTCCGTCGTCACGTTGCTCGTTCCGCGCTTGCCGTATTTCATTTCGTACTCTTCGAGCCAACTGCGGACTTCCGGGGCGTAATTCACGGGCGATCCATCCGGCGGAAGCGCATAGCAGGGTGGAACGAGGTGGGATCCGGACGTCGCGTCCATCAGGTGCCCGTGGTGCCACATGTCGAGATACTCGGCGTAGAGAAAGTCGATCTTCAAGTACGGCTGGCGATGCTCGCCCGTGGCATTACCGGGCGAGGCGAGCGGGAACTTGGGCGAAAGCGTCGGCGAGAGATCGACGGCCCGTTTGTGCTTGCAGGCGTCGATGAGTCGCCGCGGCAATTCGCCGCCGACGATCGAGAAGGCTCGCCCTTCGCCGTAGGGACCGCCTTCGTGCTTGGGTCCGAGGTTGACGTAGAACGCGCCCGTAGGAGGCAGCGCGCCGAGATTCGTCGCGCCTTCGGTCCAGATCATCCCGTGCTTGAGGCCCGCGTAATGCGTCGGTTCGGCGAGGTCCGGCAAGGGTCCCATGCTCGCGCTGTCCGTGCCGAGCGTCATCACGCCCCGCTTCGCCAGGAATTCCATGCAGTCCGGATCGGGATCGGGATAACCGACGGCCGTGCGATCGAGCACGTCGGCGATGAACCGCCGGCCCTCCGGCAGCGGGCGGTAATACTTGTCCGAATAGTCGCTGCGAAACAGCACGACATCGCCGAACCGGAGCGGCCGATGCTGCTTCTCGAACCGCGCCACATGTTCCGGTTTCACCAGCGGGCTTTCGCCCTTGGCCGCTTGATCGAGCAGATCGCGCACGTCGACGACGCACGCTTCGCCGCCGAACTGCCACGGCTCGATCCTATCGGTGTAGGCGAGCCCGAGCGGTCCGGACTTCTCGCGCTTCAACTCCGGCCGCGCAACGGAATGCGGCGGCACGTCGAGTTGCGTGCCCGTGTTGCCGTCGATGTAGAGCACGTCGATGTTAAAAGCGGATGCCGGGCCGATCGTCCGTTCGTGCGTAATCCGAAACCGCGGGAACGGGTAAGACGGCCAGGTGCAGGGAAACTCGGGCGCGATGAGGAGCGAATGGTCGACGAATCGCGGCGGCGCGTCGCCGCGTTCCTGCCCAAACGCGGATGACGCTGCGAGAAACACCAGCGCCGCGGTACAAAGCGATAACGGCGGCGTTGCGAACCGGCGTCGCGTGCGATTCATGGTGACGTACTCCGCGATGATTGCTTACCGCCGCGTGCTATCGTAATCTGTGACCCTAATTCGTCGCCCGGGCGATATCGAGCAGCCCGAGCAGCGTCTCGTCCCCGTTAGTTTCGCGCAACGGCATGTGGAAGCGACCTTGGATCATTCGCCGCAGTTGGGGAATCGATTGCGCGAGTCCGCCGGACAATACGACCGACTTCCACGCGCGGTTGTGGTCCAGCCATTCGGCGCATTTGGCATAGTTTTCCGCCATCGAGCGAAACGCCGCGAAAAACAGTTGCCCCACGGTCAGGTTTTCGGTGGTGACCGAGCGAATGCCGCCGGTGGAACCCAGTGGCCCGGCGAAGAACGCTAGATCGACTTCCAGGTTCGTGGCGTCGACTTCTGCGGCTTTGCGGACGATCGTGTCCCACGCATTGGAAACGGCGAGACCCTCGGCGACCGCCAGTTCCGTGAGCAAGTCGACGAGGACGTTGAGCGAGCGTCCGGCCGGCAGGTGCGTGATCGTGTCGAGAAACTCGCCGTCGAAGTACCGCCGGGTCTGATAGCGGCCGGGCGAGAAAGTTTGCGTGCGGCGGCTGACTTGCGAACCCGTCGAGATATTGAGCGAGAGTTCTTCCGGGCGCAAACCCGCGCCGCGCAGGGCACACTGCTGGTCGCCGAACGATCCGAAAACTTCGAGCGTCTGTCCTCGAAGGGAAAACTGCCCAAGCGGCGCGATGCGGTCCGTCGATTCGGGAAACCGAATCTCGCCGAGGTGCAAGCGGTCGAAGGCCGCGCGATGCCAGTCGCCCGTGCGATGATCGAGCATTCCGACGGCATGGGTAACGTGCATCGTCGGCTTGACGCCGCACCGCCGCGCCAACAGAAAGTCGGCGATCGTGGCGAACGTGGCTCCCGCAGGTAATCGCCCGTGCCGCGCGAGCCAGAACAACAGGCCGGTCGTGGAGCCAGGCTGCAATTCGTTCCCCAACGACGCGAGCACGTCGTCGCCCCAGCACCGCCGGACCGCATCGAGATACGTCCCGCCGCTGCCGCGCGATTCGAGCGTTCGCTGGTCCCGCCACGAGATATAGTGCGACGCCGGTCGTCCCGAGGCGTCGATGACGACAATGCCGCCCATTTGGCCGGAACAATACAGGCGATTTGCATCCGGGGCGAACGCCAGGAGGGCGTCGAGCGCGTGTTCGACTTCGCGCTCGACGGCCGAGAGCGAGACTTCGAACCAGCCCGATGCGAGACCGCCGATCGGCGCGGGGAACGGGCGGGACACGGTCGATTCGACCGCGCCGCGGGCGAGGTCCAGCACCGCACCTTTGATGCTGGTCGATCCCACGTCGAGCGCCAGGCACCTCATACGATCTCCTCGACGACCGGGTTCGTAAGCGCGCCGATGCCGTCGATCTCGACGGTTACGGTGTCACCGGCTTTGAGGAACACCGGCGGCGTGCGGGCGAAACCGACGCCGTGCGGCGTGCCCGTCAGGATCACCGTGCCCGCGGCCAGTCGCGTGCTGCTCGAAAGAAACTCGATCAGCGTCGGCACGTCGAAGATCATGTCGTTGGTATTCCAGTCCTGCATCGTTTCGCCGTTGAGAATCGTGCGAATCGCCAGCGCGTTGGGGTTCGCGATCTCGTCCGCCGTGACGAGGCACGGGCCGAGCGGGCAGAACGTGGCGAACGTCTTGCCGCGGCACCATTGACCGCCGCCGCCGTTGCGCTGCCAATCGCGGGCGCTGACGTCATTGGCGCACGTGTAGCCGAGCACATATTGGAGCGCGTCGGCCTTGGCGACGTTGTAACACTCCTTGCCGAGGACGACCGCCAACTCGCATTCGTAATCGACCGAATCGCTCCGCAGCCGCCGCGGAAGCACGATCGGGTCGCCGGGGTTCTGGGCCGCGCCGCTGTTCTTCATGAACACGACGGGAAACTCGGGAATCGCCTGCTTGCCCTCGGCCGCGTGTTGGCGGTAGTTGAGACCGATGCAAATGATGTCGCGCGGTTCGGCCGGCGCGAGCAGCTTTGCGACGCGAACGCTCTCGCCCGTGTCGTTTGGCGCTCCGAACAGATCGCCGGAGAGTCGGGTCACGCGGCCGTCGTCGTGGCTGCGGCCGTAATGCACGCCGCCGCGCTCGTCTTGAAATCGCACGATCTTCATGGGCTTGTTGCTCCTTGTCGGAATGTGTTTCGGATTGGGTCGACGGTCAGTCGTTGCTCGCGAGCCAGGTCGGCGCGGCGCCGGCGATTGCGGCCGCGGCTCGTAGTTTTTCCACCACGTCGGCCGGCAAGGCAATGCCTTCGTCGCTGGCGCGTCGGAGGTTCTGAGCCTCGCGTTCGCCGGGCAGGAGCACGCCGTCGACGCCGTCGGCGGTCGGCGCGGCGTGGATTTCGTCGATGAGTCTTGCGAGCCGCTGGTCGAACTCGGCCCGCGGAGCGACGGCGTTCACGTCGATGGCCGTAAACGATGCATTATGCCACGACGGGCGGTCGGGAGCGTCGAAGATCCAACTGCCGACCTGCCACGTCGCGTGTCCGCCGGGGAGCACGGCCGAGAGGATTTCACACCACAGTCCCAGGCCATAGCCCTTGTGCCCGGCCATCGGCGCGAGCGACGCCTTGGCCGGATACAAGCTGCCATTGGTCGTGGGCAGGCCGTCGGGGCCGATGAGCCACGTGGGCGGAATTGGCTCGCCGCGGGTGTGCGCCGCGTAGACCTTGCCGCCAGCGACGGCCGCGGTAGCGATGTCCAGCAGGATTGGCTCGCCGCCGGTCACGGGAATGGCATACGCCAGCGGGTTGCTGCCCAGGACGGCGCCGCGCGAACCGGGCGCGGCGACGCTCGGCATGTCGTTGCCGGTCACCATGCAGATGAAGCCCTCGCGGGCGGCGAGCGCGGCATAGTAACCGGCCGCGCCGATGTGTCCCGTGTTGCGAAGGCCGACATACGCGATGCCGGTTTGCGCCGCCTTGCGCATCGCCGCGCGAACGGCAAATTCGCCGCCGGCCTGGCCGAGACCGGATTGCCCGTCGACGACTGCCCAGGCGGGGCCTTCGCGTTCGATCGTCGGCGCGGCGGTTGCCCGATAGCCGCCGCCTTGGAGTTTTCGCAAATATCCGGCGAGCAACTTCGTGCCGTGGGTGAAGACGCCCGTTGCGTCGGCGGTCACGAGGGCATCGGCGGCGACCCGCGCCGGCTCGATCGGCACGCCGACGGCCGTGAACGCCGCCACGCAGAACTGCCGCAACTCGTCGATCGAGACGTGCATTCCGCCGAATCTCCCGGTTCAACGCAGACTCGCTTGCGTTCGGTAAAATTTGATCGTTCGCCGCACGCCCTCGGCGATGGAGGTCGCTCGCCAATCGGGAAACAACGTGGCGATGTACCGCGGACGCGGCGGAATGTTGGCAGGAATTGCCGGGCCACTCGCGTCGATGCGGCCGGCGCACTCGGGCAGCGCCGTTGCGATTGCGGCCGCGAATTCCTGAGTCGTCGCGAGTTCACCGGGCAAGTCGACCACGTTTGCCCCGGGAGGACACTCGAACGCGGCCCGCACGAACGCTTCGGCAACGTCTTCCACGTAGTCGTAACCGACGCGGCCCGTGTAGCCGATCGTGTACCGCTCGCCTAGCGCCGCGGCGCGACAGGCCAACGACGGGCCGGCCGTGAGTCCCACTTCCCGCAGCGGGCCGTATACGACGTGCGGCCGGACCGCAACCGACGGCAGCTCGAAATGTCGCCAATATTGCTCGGCAATCAGATCGGCCGCTTGCTTGAACGCGCCGTAGAACGACGGCGGGCGATTCGGTTCGTCGTCGCCGTCACCCGCTTCGGGACCGTAGACGGCATAGGAACTGGCATAGGAAATGCCACGCACGCAGCCGGCTCGCCGAGCCGCATCGAACACGGCCATGCTGCCGAGGACGTTCACCTGGCAGCCGAGCCACGGATCTTGCTGGCAGGCCGGCGTGAGAAGTGCCGCCAGATGAATGACATGCGTCACGCGATGCCGTTCGATCGCGGCTTGCAGTTGATCGCGATCCAAGAGTGAAGCCGCGAGGCACTCGATCGCTCGCGCGCGGTCGCCGAGCAATTGGTTCCAGCGTTCGCCGCCAGGTTGGGTATCGACAACGAGCGGACGCGCGCCGCGGGCGATGAGCGCGCGGAGCACCCACGTGCCAATGAACCCGCCGCCGCCCGTCACCAATACCACGTCGCTCACGCCGGCTCGACTCCGTTGACGATGTTGGGCAGCGGTTCGCCGGTAAGCGCCATGCCGGCGATGCGGGCGGTCGTTTCGCGGAGCGTGCGCACGGCTTTCGCGCTCACCGATGCGACGTGCGGCGCGAGGATCACGTTCGGCAGCGACCGCAGCGGGCTATCGAGCGGAATCGGCTCCGGATTGCAAACGTCGAGCGCCGCGCCGCCGAGATGGCCCGATTCGAGCGCCGCGACCAGCGCCGGCGTGTCGATCAAGTCGCCGCGGGCGAGATTCACGACGAGCGAACCGCGCTTCATGCGAGAGATCGCCGCCGCGTCGAGCATCTTGCGCGTGTTCGGCGTGGAGGGGCAGTGCAGCGTCACGATATCCGAGGCAGCGAGTAGATCGACGAGCGACGCGGGTTCGCAGCCGGCGGCGGCGATCGCGCCGGCGGCAATCACCGGATCGAACACGAGCCGCCGGCACTTGAACGGGCCAAGGCGGGCGGCCACTTCGCGGCCGATCCGCCCGAAACCGACGATGCCGACCGTTTTGTCGCGCAAGGTCCAGAATTGGTCGAGCGGCGCGGCCAGTCCCCAGTTGCCGGCGCGAAGGTGCAGCGTGTGCGGCACGACTTGCCGCGCAGCCGCAAGGATGAAGGCCAGCGTGTGATCCGCGACTTCGTCGATGCAATAGTCGGGCACGTTGCAAACGGGAATGCGGCGCTCGCGGGCCGCGTCGAGATCGATGTTGTCGACGCCGATGCCGTAGCGGACGATCGCGCGGGCTTTGGTCATCGCGGCGATGACTTCGGCCTTGACCGGGGCGAACTGGGTGATGACCACGTCGGCGTTCTGAACGAGCGGGATCAGGGCCTCCACCGTCTTGCACTGCCCGGCGGCGATCGTCGCTCCGAGCGGGCGGAGGATCGCCTCTTCGGTTTCGAGCGTGGGAAACGTGTAGTCGGTGACGGCGATGATGGGCATGAGTGGCGGGCAAACGGTGTGGTTCGATGCACAATCGGGGCAAACGCGAGTCGACACTGGCGAAGCCAGTGGCACGCTTTGACCGTAAATTGACAGGAACCCGATTATCAGATAATCTAATGGCCCGCATCCACGTCCGCAAGCATCCGCCTTGTCATCCGCAGGCTCGCCCACATGGTACGCACGCTCCCGCGCCGCAAAATCCGCGACGAAGTCGCCGACCGGATCAAGGAGTTGATCGCCGCCGAGCGGTTGATGCCGGGCGATCGCTTGCCTACCGAGTCGGAGTTGGCGGAGCGGTTTGGCTTCAATCGGCTCAGCGTCCGCGAAGCGACGAAGGCGCTCGAATTTCTCGGCATCGTCGAATCAAAGACGGGCGTCGGGCTGACGGTCGGACAGATCGACCTCGCTCGGGTTACCGACCATTTCGGCTTTCATCCGGCGCTCGTCGCCGCGTCGCCGCGACAACTCATCGAATCGCGGATCGTCTTGGAAACAGGCGTCCTGCCCCACGTGGCGGATCGGATGGCGGCGGACGACGGCGTCTACGATTCCCTGCAAGCGATCGTCGACGGGTTCCGGACCGCCCGCGACCTGCAAACGTGGATCGACCTCGACATTCGGTTTCATCGGGCGTTGCTCGAATCGAGCGGCCTTGCTCCGCTCGTCGCGTTCGGCGACTTGCTGCAAGTCTTCTTTCAGCGATTTCGCGACAGCGTGAAGCGGGCCGAATGGAAGCAGGGGATCGAAAGCCACCAGCGGATCATCGACTTGCTGCAGAAGCAGAAGGTGCGGGCCGCAACCGCCGAGTTAAGGACCCACATCGAAAGCCACCAACGGCGAATCGGTTCCAAGCCATGAGCGCGCTGCCTGCTTGCCGGCTGTTGCTTGCCGTCGGCCTGTTGTTGCAGGTCGGCGGGTTGGTCCGCGCCGAGAAGCCCGCGGCCGAGGCATACTTCGAGAACCACGTGCGGCCGGTGCTCGCGGCGCATTGCGTCAAGTGTCACGGACCGAAGAAGGCCGAATCGGGCTTGCGGCTCGACCAGCGGGCGAGGGTATTGGCCGGCGGCGATTCGGGTCCGGCAGTCGTTCCCGGCGAGCCGGACAAGAGTTTGATGCTCTCCGCGATTCGACAAATCGACGATTTGCAAATGCCGCCCGAAGGCAAGCTCGACGCACGGGAGATTGAGGCCGTTGCGCAATGGATTAAGGACGGCGCCGTGTGGCCGGAGAGCACGAAGCTGGCCGGCGACGGTCCGGCGATTCGCGGCGGTGCGATTACCGACGAGGAGCGGGCGTTCTGGTCGTTTCAACCGCTGGCCGACGTCGCGCCGCCCGAGGTCGATCCGTCGCTGGCCGTTCACAACGAGATCGACCGGTTCGTGCATGCGCGGCTCTCGGCCGAGAAGCTGTCGATGCGCAAGGGAGCCGACAAGCGGACGCTGCTTCGCCGGGCAACGTTCGATTTGACGGGCCTGCCGCCAACGCCGGCCGAAATCGATGCCTTTCTGGCCGACGAATCGCCGGGGGCGTTCGAGCGGGTCGTCGATCGGCTGCTCGCCTCGCAGGCTTACGGCGAGCGGGCCGCACGCGGTTGGCTCGACGTCGTGCGGTATGCGGACACGGCGGGCGAAACGGCCGATTATCCGACGCCGCTGGCTTATAAGTATCGCAATTGGGTCATCCGCGCGTTCAACGTGGACATGCCTTACGACGAGTTCGTGCAGCAACAGATCGCCGGCGATATTTTGGGCGCGGAATTGTTGGCCGGCGCGGGCGATCGAGCGGAAGATGCGACGCTCGCCAGGTATCGCGACATGCTCACCGCGACCGGATTCATCGCTATCTCGCGGCGGTTCGGCTTCGACATCGAGAATTACCATCACCTGACGATTCAAGACACGATCGACGTGACCGGACAGGCGGTGTTGGGACTGACGCTGGCTTGTGCCCGGTGCCACGACCACAAGTTCGATCCGGTGAACATGGAGGACTATTACGCCTGGTACGGGATTTTCGAGAGCACGCGATACTCGTTTCCCGGCTCGGAGGAGAAGAAGCGGCCGTACGATTTGTTCCCGGCCGTGCCGGAGAAGTTCGCCGGCGAGCGGAGGGAAGCGGCTGCGGACCTCGTGTATGGCGCAATCGAGCGAGATCGGGCGGCCGACTCGCGTATGCAGATTCGCGGCGAGACGACGCGGCTCGGCGACGTCGTGCCGCGGCGGAATCTGGCGATTCTCGGCGGCGAGCCGCTTCCGCCGCAATCGGGCAGCGGCCGCAAGCAATTGGCCGAATGGCTGACGCGGCCCGAGAATCCGCTCACGGCGCGGGTGATGGTCAATCGCATCTGGCAACAGCATTTCGGCCGCGGTCTGGTGAGCACGGAAAACGATTTCGGCGCTCGCGGGCAGCGGCCGACGCATCCGGAGCTGCTCGATTGGCTGGCGCGGCGGTTCATCGACAGCGGCTGGTCGGTCAAGGCGATGCACCGAGTGATTATGACGTCGGCCGCGTACCGGCAAGCGAGCGAATTCGATGCGCGCGCGGCGGAAGTGGACCCCGACGCGCGTTTGTTGTGGCGCGTGAATCGAAGGCGGCTCAGCGCGGAGGAGATTCGCGACGCGATGCTCGCGGTGAGCGGCGATTTGGATACTTCGATGGGTGGCGAGCATCCTTTCCCGCCGGTCGACACGTGGGGCTTTACGCAGCACTCGCCGTACTACGGGGTCTACCCGACGAACCGGCGGAGCGTGTACTTGATGCAGCAGCGGCTCAAACGGCACCCGTTCCTGGGTCGGTTCGACGCGGCGGACGGCAACGTGAGCACGGCGCATCGGGAATTGACCACGGTGCCGACGCAAGCGCTGTTCTTGATGAACAACCCGTTCGTTCACGAGCGGTCGGCGTCGCTCGCGCGGCGGTGGTTAAAGTCGCCGGCGACGGGCGAACAGCCGACGGACGAGCGAATCGGCGAGTTATTTGTCGCGACGCTGGGCCGCCCGGCGACGACGGCGGAGATCGGCGAGACGCGCAAGTTTGTCGCGACGTATCGGGCGGCTCTGGCGCGGTCGGAAGTCGCTGCCGCGGTGAAGACGGAGCACGAATTGCAGCTTGCGGCGTGGTCAGCGTTCGTTCGCACGCTGCTCGCGCGCAACGAGTTCTTATTTGTCGATTGAGCCACGGGAGCACTGTGCCATGCGGAACACACCGACTCGGCGAGAGTTCCTTTCCCATGCCGCCGGCGGATTTGGGGCGATCGCGCTCGGTGCGATGCTGGCGGACGAGCTACGGGCGAATCCGGCTGCGCCCGCCGGTGATCCGCTCGCGCCGAAGCCGACGCATTTCGCGCCCAAGGCCCGGCGCGTCATCTTCATGTTCATGACCGGCGGCGTGTCGCACGTCGATTCGTTCGATCCCAAGCCGCGGCTGTTCGCCGACTATGGCCACACAGTCAAGGTCGACAACTTTCAGGGGAAGCTCGGCGACTTTTCGATGTTTCTCAAGACGCCCAACTGGAAGTTTCAGCCGGGCGGCACGTGCGGCACCGAGGTGAGCGACTTGTTTCCGCACGTGCGGTCGATCGTCGACGACCTGTGCGTGATCCGCTCGCTGTCGACCAACCACACCAACCACTACGAGAGCACACTGGGGATGCACTGCGGCTCGTGGACGTTCGCGCGGCCGAGCCTCGGCGCGTGGGTCAGCTATGGCTTGGGGACCGAGAATCGCAATCTGCCGTCGTTCGTGGTGCTTGCGCCGCATGCGCCGTATGCCGGTGGGCAAACGTGGGGCAGCGATTTTTTGCCGGGGGCGCATCAGGGAATGCAAATCGTACCCGGGCCGAATCCGATCGCCGACGTGAAGCCGCTCGCCGCAACGCCCGAGTTGCAGCGGATGGAACTCGACTTGCTTGCGAGTGCGAATCGGCGGCATCTTGCGGATCGCACGGCGGACCTGGCGCTCGAAGCGCGGATTCGTTCGTTCGAGACGGCGTTCGGCATGCAGTCCGAAGCGCCGGAAGCGCTCGATCTGGCCGGCGAATCGGCTCAGACGCTGGCGATGTACGGACTTCAGCCGGGGCAAACGACGGGGTTCGGCTGGCAATGCCTCGTGGCGCGGCGGCTTGCTGAGCGGGGCGTGCGGTTCATCGAGCTCGTCGACGTCGGCTCGGCCAACAACTGGGACGCCCACGGCGACATGGCCACGCACGCGCCGCTCGCCCAAAACGTCGACCGGCCGATTGCCGCGCTCGTCGCCGACCTCAAGCAGCGCGGACTCCTCGACGACACACTGCTCGTGTGGACCACCGAATTCGGCCGCACGCCGTACAACGCGGTCAAGGACGCGAAAGGACGCGAGCACCATCATCAGGTGTTCTCGTCGTGGCTCGCGGGAGCGGGCGTCAAGCCGGGCATCGTCTACGGCGCGTCGGACGAGTACGGCATCGCGGTGGCCGAGAACCGCGTCCACGTCCACGACTTGCACGCTACGATTCTGCACCTGCTCGGCCTCGACCACGAACGGCTCACGTTCCGCCACAACGGCCGCGACTATCGGCTCACCGACGTCGAGGGGCAGGTCGTCAAAGGCATTTTAGCTTGAGGCAGCTCGTCCGAGGAGCTTTCGGAAAGCCGGCCGGGTGCGATAGAATTGCAAATGCTGAATGTTCGCTCCCGAGCAGTTTTCGCCGTGCCGTGCTTTCCCTTAATCGCCGTCGACGTAGGTAACAGCCGCACGAAGCTCGGGTTCTTTGGAGCCGCGCCGGCCGGTGACGGGTTGCCAATCCCAGCCGAGACGCTCGACCTGTCCGGTTCCAATTGGCCGGTGGAAGCGCTGCGGTCGTGGCTTGCGGCGCTACCGAGGGCGGCGTGGCGCGTGGCGAGCGTCAACCGTCCCGCGGCGCAGCGGCTCGAAGCGGCCATCGCCGAGATATGCCCTGAAGCCGAGCGGTATCGCGTGGCGTGGCCCGATCTGCCGCTGATGGTGAACGTGCCGCATCCGGAGCGCGTCGGCATCGACCGGCTGCTCGGCGCGGTCGCGGCGAACCGGTTGCGGCATCCGAACCGCGCGGCGGTCGTGATCCACGTCGGCACCGCGATTACCGTAAACCTCGTCACGCCCGACGGGGCATTTGCCGGCGGCGCGATTCTGCCCGGCATTGCGCTTTCGGCCCAGGCCTTGCACGATCACACGGACTTGTTGCCGCGGATCGAGATGGTGGAACTGGCCGATGCGCCGCCGGTGGTTGGCGCGACGACGGAGTGGGCGATCGCCAGCGGATTGTTCTGGGGCGCGGTGGGCGCAATGCGCGAACTCGCCGCGCGGCTCGGCGCCGCCGGCACGACTTCGCGCGGAGATGCCGACATCATCCTCACGGGCGGCGCCGCGGAGAGCGTCGCCCAATTGCTCGGACCGAACGTGCGGCACGAACCGCATCTCGTGCTCGCGGGAATTCCGGTGGCGGCGAGCGCGTCCGACGAGAAACACGCGGGCGTAGAGGTGTAGACGGATAGGTCGGGCCACGCGCCGCTTGGGTTGGCTCACCCAACTCAAAGAAGGCACCATGCACCGTTTTTTGCGTTTCAATTTCACCTCCGTTTCGACGAGGCGTCGACCAATGCAACGGCCGCAGATGATTCACGCGCGTAGACCCTACACATGGATAATCGCCACAGCGTTAGGATCGCTCGTGGTCTTGGCAGTTCTAGGCGCTTCGACTCGGCTTCGCGCCCACGAATCGGCTCCTAGCGACGAAAAGAATCGTCCGCCGGCCGAGCTTGCCGTTATGAACTTCAACATCCGCTTCAATAACCCGGCGGATGGCAAGAACGCCTGGCCGAAGCGGCGCGACAACGTGGCGGAGCTCATTCGCCGGCAGAAGCCCGACTTGCTGGGCCTGCAAGAAGCTCTCGCCGGGCAGATCGCCGACTTGAAAGACCGGCTCGGCGACGACTACGACTGGTACGGCGTCGGCCGCGATGACGGCAAGGAGAAGGGTGAGTTCGTCCCGGTCTTCTTTCGCCGCGATCGCTTCGACGTCCTCGCCAAGGGCACGTTCTGGTTGAGCGAAACTCCGGACAAGCCGGGCGTCATCGGCTGGGACGCCGCGTTGCCGCGGGTTGCGACATGGCTGAAGCTGAAAGACAAACCGACCGGCCGCACGCTGCTCTTCGCGAACGTTCATTACGACCATCGCGGCGACAAGGCCCGGCTCGAAAGCTCGCGGCTGCTGCGGCGGAAATTGCTCGAACTTGCCGGCGACGACCCGATCCTCCTCTTGGGCGACTTCAACGCGGCGCCCGACTCGCGGCCGTACAAGGCGCTCGTCGATCCCGCAGACCTCAAGACCGGCGACGGCGCCCCGGCCAAAGCCGCCGTGTTTCGCGATGCTCGCGGCCTCGTCGACAAGCCCTCCGGTCCCGACACCACCTGGAACGGGTTCACAAAAGCCGTCGAGGGTAGCCGCATCGACCACGTCCTCGTCGACAAGCACTGGACGGTCGCCAGCTACGCCGTCGTCGACGAGCAAACGAAAGACGGCCGGTTCTACTCCGACCACTTCCCCATCGTGGCGAAGCTGCGTCTCGAATGAAGTTCCGCCCCACGGAAGCCCCACCCGGCCGCACGGCGGGAAAAATCGCGTCAAAACCCGTTGGCGTTCGCCGGCCCCGAAGTGTTATACTGACGGCGTGATTCCGAGGCGGCGCCTAGGCAATTCTTGTTGGCGTCTCATCTCGATCGAGTGCCCCTCGGCGTCCCGTAGAACGATTGACCATCGGGTTTGCCATTTCCGTGCCGTTCTGGCAAAGGAGGGGCGTCCGTGTTACGTCGCGTTCCAGCCCCCGCCGTGCTTGCCGCGGCGTGGACGGCCAGTCACTTCCGGCGGCCCGCTCCAGCCGTCGCCGCTCGGCTCGTTTCGTCGACGCGCCGCGGTTCTTGCCCGCCCGGCACGAACGTTGCTTATTCCAGCCGGAGACGGACGATAATGCCCACATTGTGTGCTCCTGAGCACGATCCGAGCGCGCACCGCGCGCTTTTTTCATTGGTCCGCAATGCCGCTTCGCGCGAACGTCGCCGATGGCGGTTTTAAGTCTCGAAAGGATCCCCTCATGACCCCGCCGATCACTGCCGAAGCTCCCCCGCGTTCCGCGTCCGTTCGCAAGCCCGGCGAAGACCGTCCCGCCGAGCCGCAACGTTCGGGCGAAGGTTCGCAGTTCCAATATCCGGGCATTCCGACGACCTGCGACGGTTCGGAAGCAGTCGTCCACGTCGAAACGGCCATCAGCCAGGGGTCCGGCGCCTACCCCATCACCAGCTCGACCAACATGGGCGGCGGGTTCAACGCCGCGGTCTCCGCCGGCGTCAAAAACCTCTGGGGCGAGAACCTCGTCTTCTTCGAGCCGGAAAGCGAACACTCCGCCGCGACCTATTGCGAAGGTTTCGCCCTCGCCGGCGGCCGCGTGACGAACTTCACGTCCGGCCAGGGCCTCGTCCTGATGAAAGAGGTCCTCTACACGATCTCCGGCAAACGCCTCCCCGTCGTGATGAACATCGGCGCCCGGGCGCTCACGAGCCATTCGCTTAACGTCCACGCGGGCCACGACGACATGATGAGCGTGGCCGATTGCGGGTGGGGCATGATCTTCGGCCGCAACGCGCAGGAGGCCGGCGACCTGTGCCTGATCTCCCGCCGCGCCGCCGAGAACTCGCTAACGCCCTTCTTCAATGTCCAG
>QEVJ01000116.1 GCA_003576845.1 Planctomycetota bacterium | reverse complement strand
ATTAGCCACGATGAAATTTGCCGACTTCATGAGTACCGAGGCGATCATTCCCGAGATCGCCGCGGACGAGAAAGAGGGCGTGATTCGCGAAATGGTCGAAGCGCTGCACGGCGCCGGCCGCATCGATGCCGAGAACCTCGACAGCATCATCGCCGCCATCATGAAACGCGAGGAACTGGGCAGTACGGGAATCGGCCGCGGTGTCGCCGTGCCGCACACCAAACACCCCAGCGTCGGTCAGTTGGTCGGCGCCGTCGGCGTCAGCCGCGACGGCATCGACTTCAACAGCCTGGACGGAGAGAAAGTCAACCTGGTCTTCCTGCTCGTGTCGCCGCCGGATCGCCCCGGCGACCACCTGCGGGCCCTGGAAAACATTTCACGCCAGTTGCGCGACGACACCTTCTGCCGCTTCCTCAAGCAATCGAAGACGGCCGAAGACATCGTCCAATTGCTCGAAGAGGCCGACAATAACCAGTTCGCGACGTAAGCCGCGAAGGGCCGAGGTTCGGGAAGAGGCGCCCGTGCAACGCGGACTCGGTGAGAACCGCATTCACTCCACGCACCGCCGCGGCACGCATGCCGCCAACGGTCCGGGATCGAACCGGGGAAAATCGCAGCGGGTAGGTTGGCAAATCGATTCGCCGCGGGCTCGACCGCCCCGGCAACGGCGGTGGTCGTTCCCCATTTACTGCAACGCGGCCATTGCAATGACTGAGCCGAGGGCAACCCGAATCGTAAGCGTCAAGAGTCCCCACGGACTCCACATGCGACCGATCACCGCCCTGTCCAAGCGGGCCAAGGATTTCGTGTCGGAAATCACGATCACCAAGGACCACAACCGGGTCAATGTTCGGCACGTCATCGACCTGATGACCCTCGCCGTCGAATGCGGCAGCGAGGTCCTCGTGGAAGCGGTCGGAGCCGACGCCGACGCCGCGCTGGCCGCGATCGCCGAAGTTTTGGAATTCGATTTCAGTAAGTACGACGAAGAGAACATCGTTCGATCAGAGTCGCCGCCCGCCGATGCCCCGTCGTCGTAACGACGGCCGACAAGCGAAAGCCGACGCGAGCGTCGGCGGGCGACCCAATGCGGTGCAAGCCGCGCGTGAACGAGCAAAGGTCGATCTCGACTCGGGTGCGCACGTGGCGCAAGTCTGAGATCCCGTTCGACTCGTTTCCCGCGCAATGCGACTTGCAACGCGGAACCGACCGAGTGCAACTACTTCCGGGTATCGCCGTTTCACCGGGCGTCGCCATCGGCGAGGTCCTGGTTATCGACAACGAGGGATTTCGGATTCCTCGCCGGTTCGTCGCGCGCGACGCCGTCGACGACGAGCTCGAACGGCTCTCGCAGGCCATCTCCGCCGTCGAAGCCCAAATTGGCCGCGACCGCGACACGATCACCGCCAAGGTCGGCGCGCAATACGGCGCCATCTTTTCCGCCCACCTCACGTTGCTCGCCGATCCCAAGCTTCGCAGCGAACTCGAACAAATGGTTCGCGACCGGCACTATTCCCCGGAATATGCCGTCAGCCGGACGCTCCGCCGCTACGCCAAGGCGTTCCAGTCGCTCGACAATCCCTACCTCGCCGAGCGGGCGGTCGATCTGTTCGACATCGAAAAGCACTTGCTCCGCAACCTCACCGGCCGCCGCCGCGGCGAATTGGCCAACCTCGTCTCGCCCGTCATCGTTCTGGCCCACACGCTCACGCCCAGCGAAACGGCCAATCTCGATCGCCGCTTCGTGCTCGGTTTCGCCACGGAAACCGGCGGCGCGGGCAGCCACACCGCGATCGTCGCCCAGGGCCTGGAAATCCCCGCCCTCGTCGGCATTGGACCGTTCCTCTCCGACGTTTCCGGCGGCGACGTGGCGATCGTCGACGGCGACCACGGCCAGATCATCGTCCAGCCCGACGAGGAAACGCTCGCCCATTACCGCCGCGAGCGCGAGCAACACCAGACGCTGGCGACGCGGCTCCGCGAGCTCCGCGACCTGAAAGCCCAAACGGCCGACGGCCAGCGCATCGAACTCCTCGGCAACATCGAATTCCCCCACGAAGCCGAACATTGCAACGCCCGCGGCAGCGACGGCATCGGCCTGTACCGCACCGAGTTCCTGTACCTCGGCGCCGAAACCGAGCCGACCGAGGAAGACCACTACCGGGCTTACGCCAGCGTCGTCGAACAGGTCGGCGATCGGCCCGTCGTGATTCGCACGCTCGATCTCGGCGCCGACAAAATGGCCCACCTTCCGCTTCCCAGCGACGAGGCCAACCCCGTCCTCGGCCTCCGCAGCATTCGCCTTTCGCTGCGGAACGTGCCGCTGTTCCGCACGCAACTGCGGGCCGTCCTCCGAGCCAGCGCCCTCGGCGACGTCCGCGTGATGTTTCCGATGATCACCACCGTCACCGAACTGCGGCAGGCCAAAATGGTGCTCGCCGACGTGATGGAAGACCTGGACGACGCGGGCATCGCGTTCCACCGCAAGATTCCCGTCGGCATGATGGTCGAAGTCCCCGCGGCGGTGATGCTCATCGACCGCTTCCTCGAAGAGGTCGACTTCATCAGCATCGGCACCAACGATCTGATCCAATACACGCTAGCGGTCGACCGCGGCAACCGCGACGTGGCATCGCTCTACAATCCGGGCGACCCGGCCGTACTCCGGCTGATCGAAATGGCGATCGCCGCCGCCAACCGCGCGGGAAAACCGGTCAACATGTGCGGCCAGATGAGCAGCAACGCGTTTTACACGATGCTCCTCATTGGCCTCGGCTTGCGGCGGCTCAGCGCGACGCCCGGCGCGATTCCCGAGGTGAAAAAGGTTTGCCGCAGCGTGACCGTGCCGCAATGCGAGCAATTGGCCGGCCGCGTCATGGCCCTCGACAACGCCCGCGACGTGGCCACGCTCGTTCGCGAGGAACTCAAGAAAGTCGTACCGGAGTTGGTCGCGTGATGGAGCAAGCCGTTATGGACCGCGATGCATCGGCGAGCCAACCGGGCGCGCGGCATCGCGTGCGCCTGCGATTTCGCAAGGAAGGCGACCTGCGGCTGATCGGCCATCGCGACTTGATTACCGCCCTCGAACGCATGTTCCGCCGCGTGGACGCCACTCCCAGCATGAGCGGCGGCTTTCATCCTCGGCCGCGGATGAGCTTTCCGCTGTCGCTGGCCCTGGGCATCGTCGGTCTCGACGAGTTGTTCGAGGTCGAATTCGACGATCCGCCGGACGTCGACCGGTTGCTCGCCGACTTGAACGCAGCCGCGCCGCCGGGACTCGTCTTCACGGCGGCAAGCTTGCTGCCGCCGGGATCGCGCAAGGCCGTCGTCGTCGCGGCCAGTTATGAACTCGAAATCCCGCCCGACGCCGCGGCGGGACTCGCCGAGCGCATCGCCGCGCTCCTGGCCGAGAAATCGCACGTCGTCACCCGCGCCCATCGCGAGCGGCGCGTCGACGTGCGGGCGGCGATCGAGTCGTTGGCCTATGCCGACGGCGTCCTCAGGATGCGGCTCGCCACCGACAGCGCCGCGGCGGCCGCCAAACCCCAAGAAGTTCTCGCGGCGCTCGGAATCGATCATTTACTCCAATCGGGGCGCCATCTGACGCGCACGGCCTTGCATCTGGCAACGGATTGACCGCCGCGCAAATCCAGCCCGCCCCCCAGCACGTATCAGGAAATCATCACCCATGCGGAACGACCAGTCCTCCGTATCCCGCCGCGGCGGCCGCCGCAGAGAACGCCCCGCCGGTTCCGCGCCTTCGTCCAGCGAACCGAGAAGGCGCCCCATGAAACAGGAAATGCTGATCAACGTCGCCCAGGCGGAAGAATGCCGCATCGCGATCGTCGAAGACGGCGTGCTCGAAGAGCTCTACGTCGAACGCACGAGCCAGGACAATTACGTCGGCAACATCTACAAGGGCCGCATCGTCAATCTCGAACCGAGCATCCAGGCCGCGTTCGTCGACTTCGGCGTCGGCCGCAACGGCTTTTTGCACATCAGCGACGTCGAGCCGCAGTATTTCCGCCAGGGCGGCTACGATCCCAACGTCCCGCTCGAACGCGACGGCGGCGGCCGCGGCGGCGTCCGGCCGCAACGCGACGACGACTTCGACGACGGCGGCGATGACGATGCCGAAGGCGGCCCCCGCCCTCCGCGCGACCGCCAGCGTTCCTTCCGCCGCGATTCGGTCCGTCCCCGCGTAAAACCGCCGATCCAGGAAATCTTCCGCCGCGGCGACGAGGTCGTCGTCCAAGTCATCAAGGAAGGCATCGGCACCAAAGGTCCCACGCTCTCGACCTACGTCAGCATTCCCGGACGCTATCTCGTCCTGATGCCGGCCTTGGGCCGCGTGGGCGTCTCGCGGAAGATCGAAAGCGACATCACCCGCCGCAAGCTCCGCGACATCATGCTCGAGCTCAATCCGCCCAAGGGCGTCGGGTTCATCGTTCGCACGGCCGGCGTCGATCGGACCAAGCGCGAGCTGTCGCGCGACCTGGCCTATTTGCTGCGGCTCTGGAAGGTGTTCGTGCGGCGGATGCAAAAGAGCGCCGCCCCCGTCGCCCTTTACGAAGAGAGCGACATGATCATCCGCACGATCCGCGACATCTTCACCGGCGACGTCGACTCCATTTTCATCGACGAGCGCGAGTCCTACGAGCGGGCTCACGAATTCCTCAAGCTCGTCATGCCTCGCTACGTCAACCGCCTGCAGCTCTACGAAGGCCGCGAACCCCTGTTCCACAAATACCATCTCGACGAGGAGATCATGAAGATCAACTCGCGGACGGTAAGGCTCCCCAACGGCGGCTCGATCGTCATCGACCAGACCGAAGCCCTCGTCGCCATCGACGTCAACAGCGGAAACTTCCGCGCAAACGACGAATCGGCCGAGGAAACGGCGTATCAGGTCAATCTGCGGGCGGCGAAGGAAATCGCCCGCCAACTCCGCCTCCGCGACTTGGGCGGCGTGATCGTCAACGACTTCATCGACATGCGCCGCGACAAGCATCGCCGCGGCGTCGAACGCGCCCTGCACGATGCCTTCAAACGCGACCGGGCGCGAACCAAGATCCTCCGCACCAGCCCCTTCGGCCTGGTCGAAATGACCCGCCAGCGCATCCGCCCCAGCCTCGAACGCAGCGTCTATCGCGACTGCCCCACCTGCAACGGCACGGGCACGGTCAAATCCACCGAAAGCGTCGCCATCGAAGCGTTCCGCCTGCTCCTGCTCGCCAGTCATCGCGAAGGCACGGCCAGCGTCACGCTCGCCGTCGCCGACGACGTGGCCGAATACCTCAACAACCGCAAACGCCGCGAGTTGGCCGCCCTCGAAGACCAGGCCAAAATCACCGCCCAAGTCGTCGGCCGCGAAAACGTCCCGCCCGACTTCATGCAAATCACCTGCAAAGACGCCGCCGACCGCGAGCTGAAGTTCCCAGCGTAAGCCGGGCGCGGCGTACGCATGTAGCCGTCGCGCTCCGCCTGACGGAGACGGCCACAAGACGCGCGTCAGCGAAACGTCTTTGAAACCGATGCCGCGAGGTCGCGTACCTCGCCCGAAAGAAATCGCCACCAAGGTGCGCCATGCCGGACACGAGAATCGAATTATTGCGCTACGATGCGACGGGCGTAATTGCCGCCTACGGCGAGGAGTTTCGCCAACGGCTTGCGGGGATCGCTCCCGCGCTCGATGCGGCCCGACGCGAAGTCGTCGACGAGGCCGCCGCCTGGTCCCGCCGCGATCCGGTCCCGCCGCTCAAGGTCCCGCTCGACGCCGGCTTCATCGACCTGCCCGACCGCTTGCTCGCCGACTACAACGGCCCGAACCGCTCCGAAAGCGAACTGTATCGCATCATCGCCGCCGCCCGCCGCCTGGCCGAATCGGTCGACCGCGTCGTCGTCCTCGGCATCGGCGGTTCGTACATGGGCGCGCGGGCGTTGTTCGAGGCCTGTTGCCATCCGTATTGGAACGAGCTTTCGCGAGCCAACCGCCACGGCTGCCCCCGGCTCTACTTCGAGGGAAACAACCTCGACAACGACGCGGCGCAGGGCCTACTCGACCTGCTCGTCCGAGGCGCGGGCACGACCGGCGACGACGCCGCCGGCCGCCGCTGGGGCATCGTCGTCATCAGCAAGAGCGGCGGCACGCTCGAAACGGCCATTGCCTTTCGCACGTTTCTCGCCGCGCTCGAACAAAGCGGCGGCGACGTGCCGTCACTCGTCATTCCCGTCACCGACCTCGCCTGGGACGACAAGAAGAACGACCACAAGAGCCTGCTCTATCGGCTCACGAAGGACTTAGGCTGCCGCGACACGTTCGAAGTGCCCGACGGCGTCGGCGGCCGATTCTCCGTCTTTACCGCCGTCGGCTTGCTTCCCGCCGCGCTGCTCGGCCTCGACGTCGTGAAGCTGCTCGAAGGCGCGGCGGCGATGAACCGCCATTTCCGCGAAGCCCCGGCCCAAGACAACGTCGTCCTGCAATACGTCGGCGTCGGCCACCTCGCCGAAACGCGGCACGGCGCGACGATCCGCGCCCTCGCCACCTGGGGCAAGAGCCTCGAAGCCGCCGGCCTGTGGTACGACCAGCTCCTCAGCGAAAGCCTCGGAAAAAACGGCCGCGGCGCGACGCCGCTCACCGTCGTCAACACCCGCGACCTCCACTCCCGCGGCCAGCAGCATCAAGACGGCCGCCGCGACAAGCTCATCACGAACCTGATCGTCGAGGGCGTGCGCCAGGACCGCCTCCGCGTCGAACCTCGCGAGGGCGACCGCGACCAGCTCAACTGGCTCGCCGGCAAAACGATCCCCGAGGCCCTCGCCGCCGCCACCAAGGGCACGAACCTCGCCTACAACACCGCCAGCCGCCCCACCGCCGACCTGACCCTCGCCCAAACCGAGGAAGCCTCGATCGGCCAACTCCTCCAAATGCTCATGCTCGCCACGGTAATCGAAGGCCGCCTCATCGGCATCAACCCCTACGGCCAACCCGGGGTTGAGGATTACAAGCGGAATATGAAGAGCCTCCTGCATTAAAAAGCTTCATACAGCCCCATTCGCGCGAATCCTTGCCGTAGTAGCCCTCGGCATAGCGCGTGTACGCCGCGACGAATTCGGCGACGGTCGCGCCCGGTCCGGCTCCTATTCGCCCGTGGGAAAGCCATTCCCCAACGAGCCGGTCGTATTCGGTCTTGCTCGCCTTCGTGCCGTGCGGACCGAGGTAGAAATCCCGACCTTGGATCGTGACGACAGCCTGCCCGGTGGCGCGATGATGCCGGTACTTGGGCGTTGCCCGAACGAGTTTCGACATGGCGGTTTCCCTTGAACTCGGTTGCTAAAACCGTATCTACGGTTTTGCGCCGATGAAAAAGGGCCGCTTTGCCGACCTTCGGCAAGTAATCCAAGTGCGGATTTCGGCAGGACTTACGACTAATGGGCGATACAGGGCTCGAACCTGTGACCCCCAGCTTGTCGAGCTGGTGCTCTAGCCAACTGAGCTAATCGCCCGCAATTTGCCGTGAATGGTCCTAATTTAGACGGCCCGAGCGGGTTCGTCAAAGGGGCACTGCTAGCAGGGGTGCCGCTAATGGGGCCGGTGCTGGCACTTGCGTTTTCTCGGCGGAAGCTTGAATTGCATTCACTGTCTTTGACGCCGGTTGGCGCAGGAAACCGCCGGCGTCGGCGATCGCAGCGGTCGATCCGCCCGGCGGCGTTCCGCCGTTGGTTCTTGATTGCCGGCAATCGCGCCGTGCGGTATTCTATCCATCGGTGAACGTGGATGTTTTGGCCTTCGCCCACGCGAAAGCTCCGCGCAAACGAAAACGGTCGGCGGTCATGTCAAGTAGGACAGCGCTTTTCACTGCGATGTTCGCCGCCGTGCTGCTGTCTGCCCCCATTCTTGCCGCCGGCGATTCCGGGGCGAGCTTGCGGATCCTACCCGAGGCGGTTCAGCTGACGTCGCCGGAGGCTTCGGACCAACTCGTGGTTCTCAGTGCGCACGATGAGAGGCCGGCCGACCTGACGCGGAGGGCCGCGTTCGAGGCGGCCGATCCGCGGATCGTCGCCGTTTCCGCGACGGGGCGGGTCGTGCCGCTGGCCGACGGCCGGACGACGATCGCGGTCCGCACGCAATCGGCCCAGGCGCAAATCGCGGTCGAGGTCCGGGGCGTTGCCTTGCCGCCGCCCGTGTCGTTCCGCCGCGACATCACGGCCGTGCTGTCGAAGGCCGGCTGCAATGCGGGCGGATGCCACGGCAAGGCCGAGGGGCAGAACGGTTTCAAGCTGAGCGTGTTCGGCTACGATCCGGCGTTCGATCATCAGGCGATCGTTTCGCAGGGCCGCGGGCGGCGCGTGTTTCCGGCCGCACCGGACATCAGTTTGTTGCTGCTAAAGGCCACCGGCCGCGTGCCGCACGGCGGCGGTCAGAAGATCGAGCCGGACTCGCGCTGGCATCGGCTCGTGCGGCGGTGGATCGCCGAGGGGATGCTTCTCGACGCCGAATCGGGCGACGCGGCGGTGCGAATCGCGGTCGAACCAACCGAAGTGCGGCTCGCGGCCCACGGCGAACAGCAGCTTCGCGTCGTCGCGTTCGATGCCGCGGGAAACGCCCGGCCCGTCACGGCTGAAGCCGACTTTCGATCGAACGGAGACGCCATCGCCGGAGTGAGCCGTGACGGTTTGGTCAAGGCGACCGAAGTTCCGGGCGAGGCGGCGATTCTGGTCCGCTATCTCGGGCACGTCGCGGTGTGCCGCGTGGTGCGGCCGCGCGAATCGGGCGATTTCCCGCGGCCGCCGGAACGCAATTTCATCGACCGATTGGCCTGGGACAAGCTCGTTGAACTGCGCATTGCACCCAGCGAAATGGCCGACGACGCGACGTTCCTGCGTCGCGCGTTTTTGGACACGATCGGCACGTTGCCGACGCCCGACGAAGCGCGACGATTCCTCTCGGACACGGCGCCCGACAAACGCCGACGGCTCGTTGCCGCATTGCTGGAGCGTCCGGAGTTCGCCGACTATTGGGCGCAGCAATGGTCCGACTTGCTGCAAGTCGACCGGGACATTGTGGGCTCGCAAGCGACCGTGGCCATGACACGGTGGATTCGCGAGCAGATCGTGGCGAATGTACCCTACGACCGGTTCGTGCGCGACGTGCTGACGGTGCAAGGGTCGACGCTCGCCGAGTCGCCGGCCGCGTTCTATCAGGTGCAAAGCGATCCGCAGAAACTTGCCCGCTCGGTGAGTCAACTGTTTCTCGGCGTGCGGATCGAATGCGCGCAGTGCCATCACCATCCGTTCGAGCGCTGGGATCAGAAGGATTATGTGGCGCTCGCTGGCTTTTTCACGACGGTCGAGCGGAAGCCGTCGTTCGGTGGAGGCGTGAAGATCGTCGACGTCGAAGGAAAGGACCTTGCGCATCCACGGACCGGCGCGATCGTGCCGGCGGCGGGACTAGCCGCGGCGCCAGCGAGCTTTCGGAGCCAAACCGACCGCCGCCGCGCGTTCGCCGAATGGGCAACGAGTGCGGACAATCCCTTTTTCGCGCGGACGATCGTCAATCGCCTGTGGGCCCACTATTTCGGCCGCGGATTGGTCGAGCCGGTCGACGACCTGCGGGCGACGAACCCGGCGTCGAATGAGCCGCTGATGCAGGCCCTCGTCGAGCATCTCGTCGCCGTGAAGTTCGATCTGCGGGCGTTCACGAAGACGCTGCTCGACTCGCAACTCTATCAACTCGACGCTGCGGCAAACGACGCGAATCGTCTCGACGAGCAGAATTACTCGCACGCGGTGTGGAAGCCGTTGCCGGCCGAAGTGCTGCTCGACGCCGTATCGCAGGTAACCGGCGTGAGCGAGGAATTCAACGGCTGGCCGCGCGGTTATCGGGCGATTCAAGTCTGGGACAACAAGCTGCCGTCGCATTTCCTCGATACGTTCGGCCGGCCAACGCGGCAGACGGTTTGCGCGTGCGAACGGGGCGTCGAGCCGAGCATGGCCCAAGCTCTGCACTTGATGAACGCCGAGGCAACGGTAAGCAAGATTCAACACCGCGACGGCCGGGCGGCGGAGTTGGCCCGCTCGGATTTGCGGCCCGAAAGCGTCGTCGAGGAACTCTATCTCGCCTCTCTATCGCGATACCCGAGCGACGCAGATCGGCAGGCGATGCTCGAACCATTTGCAGTGACGGCGATGAGTGTCGAAGGCCGTCGCGCGGCGATCGAAGACGTGATGTGGACGCTGCTGAACACGAAGGAATTCGTGTTCAATCACTAAGGGCGCGTGCGATGTTCGACAAAACCTTTGGCGTCGATTCTCGCTTCTGCGATCGCATTACGCGGCGGCGGATGCTGCGGATTGGCGGGACGGGCGTGCTGGGCTCGTTGTCGCTGCCCGGCCTGCTGCACCTGCAAGCGACCGCGGCGACGGAGCAGGCGGCGAAGGCCAAGGCGTGCATCTTCATCATGCTCGAAGGCGGGCCGAGCCACATCGACATGTGGGACTTGAAGCCCGAGGCCCCGTCCGAAATCCGCGGGCCGTTCAAGCCGATTTCGACCGTCGTGCCGGGCACGCAGATCGGCGAAATCCTGCCGCTGTGCGCGAAGGTGGTCGATAAGTTCACGATCTTGCGTTCGCACAGCCACGCGGACAACGCGCATCAGACCGGCCGGCATTGGGTGATGACGGGTTATCCGCCGAACTTTCCCGACGGTCAGGCGCGCGGCGTGCCGTTTAACGAGTTGTATCCATCGCTCGGTTCGATCGTGGCACGCGAGCTCGGCGAGCGCGGCAGCGTGCCGCCGTACATCGAAGTGCCCGAGCCGATGGGACCGGGCGGACCGGGATTCTACGGAGCGAAGTACGCGCCGTTCACGATCAACAATGATCCTGCGCAGCCCGACTTTGAGGTCCGCGACCTCAACGTGCCGGAGTCGGTGGCCGAGGATCGCTTCGCGCGGCGGCGGCGATTGCTCGAACGGGCCGAAGCGCTCGGCGAAAGCGCCAAGGCGACCGGCAAGGCCAAAACGATGGCGTCGTATTACGAAAAGGCGGTGGACCTGGTGACATCGCCAGAGGCCCGCAAGGCGTTCGACGTGCGGGGCGAGTCGGCCGCGGTTCGCGAGCGTTACGGTCTGACATCGATTGGGCAGAGCGCGCTCCTCGCGCGGCGATTGGTCGAGGCCGGTTGCCGGTTCATCGGCATCAGCCACGGCAGTTGGGACACGCACACCGACAACTTCGCGAGTCACGAAAAGGCCCTCGTTCCGCCGACGGATCGGGCGCTCAGCACGCTCGTCAGCGATCTCGACGAGCGCGGCATGCTCGATGAAACGCTGATTGTGATGATGGGCGAAATGGGCCGCACGCCGCGAATCAACAAAGACGCGGGCCGTGATCATTGGTCGCAATGCCAGACGGTGATTCTGGCCGGCGGCGGGATCAAGCGGGGGGCGGTCGTCGGGGCGAGCGATAAGACGGCCAGTATTCCCGTGACGCAGCCTTACGGCGTGCAGGACCTGTTGCGGACGATCTTTCACCTGTTGGGCGTCGACGCCGACAAAGTGTATCACACGCCGCTGGGCCGGCCCGTGCCGATCGTCAACGGCGGGAAGCGGATTGACGAGGTGTTGGCGTAGGGCGGCATCGCCTGGCGATCGCGCAGTTTCGGAGCGAGACGTCTCCGTTCCGCGTTTGCTTCGATTACAATACATCGGCTTATGGGCCGGTTGCCGTCGCCGAGCGAAGGTACTTCGTCCTGTAGTAGGCGAATCCCTTCGCCGACTGGGGTCCGAACTGACGCTTCGGCGAAAGGATTCGCCTCCTACAGTTGCAATTCGCGGCATTCTTCGGCTCCAACGCTCGCCATGCCTACCGCGCCGTCGTTCTTGTTGGTCACTTGTCAGGTCGGGGCGGAGGGTGCGCTCAAGGGCGAAGTGCGGCGGCGGTGGCCGGGTTTTCGGCTTTCGTATTCGCGTCCCGGGTTCGTGACGTTTAAGCTGCCGGCCGACGAACCGCTGGGCGACGATTTCGAGTTGGGTTGTGTCTTCGCGCGGGCATGGGCATTTTCGCTTGGCAAGGCGAAGGGCGAGAGCGTCGCGGAGTTGGCCGACGAAGCCTGGCGAAGCGCCACGGCGTCGGGGCGAAGGTTCGACGCGGTCCACGTGTGGGAACGCGATCGGTTCACGCCCGGCTTCAAGCACTTCGAACCGGGACCGACGCCGCTGGGCGACGAAGTGCGCGCGGCGATCATCGCGGCGAGCTCAAGCACCGGTTCGACCAAGCCCGACGCCGCAACGGGGCAGAAACCCTTGCCGGGCGGCGATGCGATCACCCCGCACGGCGCGACCGTGCTTGACTGCGTCCTCGTCGAGCGGGGCGAGTGGTGGCTCGGTTGGCACGTTGCACGATCGCTCGAATCGCGCCTTCCCGGCGGGATGCGACGGGCCGAACTGCCGCCCCACGCCGTTTCACGCGCGTATCTCAAGATGCAGGAAGCGCTGGCCTGGTCGCGATTGCCGCTGCACGCCGGCGACACGTGTCTGGAGCTCGGTTGCTCCCCAGGGGGCGCGGCTCAAGCGCTGCTCGACCGCGGCGCGAAGGTAATCGGCGTCGATCCGGCGGCGGTCGATCCGGTCGTGCTCGCCCATCCCAACTTTCGCCATCTCCGCCGTCGCGGCAAGGAAGTTCGCCGATCGGAGCTGCGCGACGTGCGGTTTTTGTTCGCCGACATGAACGTCGCGCCGAATTACACGCTCGACGCGGTCGAAGCGCTCGTCACGCACGAGAAGGCGCGCGTCGAAGGGCTGCTGTTGACGCTCAAGTTGATCGAGTGGAAACTGGCCGACGACCTCGACGCCTGGCTCCAAAGAATTCGCGGCTGGGGGTATTACGATCTCTGCGCCCGGCAGCTACAACACAATCGCCAGGAGATTTGCGTTTCGGCCCTGCGGCGGCCGACGACGCGGAAGCGGCTGGCCCGCGCGGCGCGGCTCAGGCGAACCGCAACGTCGCAAAGAAGCAAAGAGACGACCCGCGAAGGTTCCGTGTGATCGGAGGAATTGCGATGTTCGTGCCCAATCGGCGAGAGTTTGTTGGGGTTTCTTCGGCGCTCGTGGCGGGGGCGGCGGCGCGCAACGTCGCTGCGGCAAAGGACGACGTCGAACCGGTCGCGATCGGACTGATCGGGTGCGGCGGGCGCGGCACGGGCGTCGCCGAGCGGTTCCTGTCGAATCCCGGCGTCGTGTTGGCGTATGCTTGCGATCCACAGCAGTCGCGCCGCGAAGAAGCGGCGAAGAAACTCGGCGCAAAGGAGGCCGTCGGCGATTTGCGCCGCGTGCTCGACGACAAACGGGTAACGGCCGTCATCGTCGCTACGCCCGATCATTGGCACGCTCCGGCGGCGATCCTCGCCTGCCACGCCGGCAAGCACGTGTACGTCGAAAAGCCCTGTTCGCACAACATCCGCGAGGGCCGGCTGTTGGTCGAAGCGGCGCGGCGGAACGATTGCCGCGTGCAGCACGGTACGCAATGCCGCAGCACCAACATGATGATCGAAGCGGTGAAACTGCTGCGCGAAGGGATCATCGGCACGGTACTCGTCTCGAAAGCGTGGAACATCCAGCGGCGCGGCTCGATCGGCCGCGGTCAGCCGAGCGATCCGCCGCCGGGTTTCGATTACGACACGTGGGTCGGCCCCGCCACGATGGTTCCGTATCAAGAGAACCGCGTGAACAGCGGCTGGCACTGGTGGTATCACTTCGGCACGGGCGACATGGGCAACGACGGCGTGCACGACATCGACTATTGCCGGTGGGGACTCGGCGTCGAGACGCACCCGAGTTTCGTCTCCGCCGCCGGCGGCAAGTACTTTCACGACGACGACCAGCAGTTTGCGGACACGCAACAAGTCGCGTTCGAGTATCCGGGCGACGGCAGCGTCGGCGATAAGCCGGGCGGCAAGCGGATGCTGATTTACGAGCAGCGGCTGTGGTCGACGAACTATCCGGCCAACGTCGACAGCGGCGTAGAGTTCTACGGCACGCGGGGCCAGATGTTTCTGAGCCGGCGCGGGAAGGTCGCGGTCTGGAACGAGCGGAACCAGCGAGTCGACATTAAGGTGCAGCCCGGCGGACAGGACGACGGCGCGCACATCGCCAACTTTCTCGCCGCCGTCCGCGGCAAGGCGAAGCTCAATGCGGAAATCGAAATCGGCCATTTGAGTGCCTCGCTCTGCCACTTGGGCAACATCGCCACGCGGCTCGGCCGCGCGCTGCGGTTCGATCCGAAGACGGAGCAGATTGTCGGCGACGACGAGGCCAATCACCTCGTCGGCCGCGAGTATCGCGAGCACTGGGGCACGCCCAAGTCGGCCTGATCGTCGGCGAACGGTAGTATCTTTCACCTCCTTCTTGCACATGAGGAATGCACCATGAATCGTCCCGTTCATTTCAGCGCCTGCGTTGCTGCGACACTCAGCCGTTGGGTGCTGACGCCGGCGATCGTTGCCATCTTCGCCCTTTCGGCGCGCGCCGCCGAACCGGAGTTCAAGCCGCTCTTCGACGGCAAGACGCTCGACGGGTGGACGGTGACCGATTGTCAGGCGACGGTCGAGGACGGCGGCGCGCTGTTGCTCAAAGAGGGCAACGGCATGGTCCGCACGAACGCCAAGTACGCCGACTTCGTGCTCGAATGGGAATGCCAGAACGTCAAGTCCGAAGCCTATGACTCCGGCGTATTCGTACGATTCGACCTGCCTTATCCCAAAGGCCGCAACTGGCCGGCGAAATATCAGGTGAATCTCAAGCAAGGCGAAGAAGGAAACATGAAGGATCTCAAGGCGGCGAGTACGGGACTGTTCAAGGCCGGCGAGTGGAATCACTTTCGGCTGACGGTCTCGGGCAGCAAGGCGGAGCTCGCGATCAACGGGAAGGAAGCCTGGAAGGCCGACGGGATCAAGGAAAAGGAAGGCTACATCGGTTTGCAGGCGGAAACTCCGGGGGGCGGGCAGTACCGCTTTCGCAATCTCAAGATCGCCGCGAAGTAGTCGCTGTGAACGCGCGAACCGCAAAGCGGCAAAGACGCGAAGGCATCTGCGGCCAGGTTCGTTCAGCCCACTGCCCACTGCCCACTGCCCTCTGCGCCTTTGCCCCTTTGCGGTGCATCCCGAGCGACTAAAGCCGGAGAACGGGTCGACGAACATGCCGGTTGAGATTACCCCCGCCGCAACGTCCGACTTTCTGGCAATCGCCGCGCTCGATCGCGTCGCGTGGCGGCACACGGGCGAGCCGTTCATTGCCGACGGCGAGCACGTCTGGCGCGTGTGGTGCGAATACGCGATCGTGCTCGTCGCCCGCAATGCCGACGAACCGACCGACGACACGGCGGACGTGATCGGGGCGACGGTGATGTTCCCGACCGTTGAGCGCGAGTGGTTCCTGCACAAGATCATGGTCCATCCCGAGCGCCGTGGCGGCGGCATCGGTAGCAAGCTGATGCGGGCGGCTCTGGATCGCGCCGATGCGCCGGTGCTGCTGACGGTTGATCCGGCGAACGTCGCGGCGATGCAGCTTTACCAAAGCTTCGGCTTTGCGGTGCGGCAACACGTCGAAGGCTACTACCGCCCACACGAGCATCGCAACGTGATGGTCTACGTGCCACCCGGTTCCTAAGGGTCTTCCTGGAACGACGGCAAGCGCTGCGGAGCTGCGCGGCCTCGCGGCATCGTTCTACGGACTTGCCTCGGTGCGGCTGTGGATGATGCCCTCGGCGACGCGGGTGATGAGCTCATCGCCGGGAACCACGTCGTTGCTTCTGCGCACGAGGCGTCCATCCTTTGCCCGTTGCGTGATGCTGTAGCCGCGGCGGAGAACGGCGGTCGGGTTGAGCGCCTCGATGCGGGCGGCGATGGCATCGATCTTCGTGCGGCTGCGCTGGTGACAATGCCGAATCGCTCGCAGCGAGCGCGTTTGCCATTCGTCGAGCCGTTGGGCCAGTTCGTGGACGCGATCGAACGGCCGGCGAAACGGCGCGCGATTCGCCACGGCGTCGAGCCGCGCCCGCGCATGCGCCGCCCGATTGCGCAATGCCGCCGAAAGCCGTTGCCGTCGCGTGTCGAGGGCGGCGAGCACGTCGTCGCGCGCGGGCACGAGCCGCTCGGCCGCTTCGCTGGGCGTAAGCGCGCGCACATCCGCAACGAGATCGCTGAGCGTCACGTCGATTTCATGTCCCACGGCGGAAATGACGGGAATCCGCGACGCAAAGATCGCCCGCACGACGATTTCTTCGTTGAACGACCACAGGTCCTCGCTGCTGCCGCCGCCGCGGCCGACGACGAGCACGTCCGGCGGCTCCGCGAGTCGATTCACCGCGGCGATGGCGGCGGCGATCTCGGCGGCCGCGCCTTCGCCCTGCACGCGGACAGGCACGACCATCACGCTCGTCCCGCGCCAGCGACGCCGCAATACCTCGAGAAAGTCGCGAATTGCCGCGCCGGTCGGACTGGTGACAAACGCCACGCGGCGCGGGAACGCGGGCAGCGGCTTTTTGTGCCGGGCTTCGAAGAGACCTTCGGCGGCCAGCTTGTCGCGGAGCTTTCGCAGTGCCAGTTCCAGCGCGCCGAGTCCTTTGGGCAGTAGCTGCGCGATGACGAGTTGATACTGGCCCCGCGGCGGGTAGAGATCGAGCGCTCCGTGGCAGATGACTTCCAGCCCGTCGTGCAGATCGAACGGCACGCGAGCGGCGGCGGTTCGCCAGATCACGGCGCGAAGCTGGGCCTCATCGTCCTTGAGCGTCAAGTAGCAATGTCCCGACGCCGGCCGCGAGAAGTTCGAGATTTCGCCCGCGACCCAGACGGATGGGAACGATGATTCGACGACGTCCTTGAGTTCGGCGGTGAGCTGAGAGACGGTGAGGATCGGTTCCGCGGGCGAGTTGGCAATCGGTGGCAATTCAGAGTCCTTTCGTCGCTTCCAAGTTCGCTCGCAAAGCGAGTCGGTACTTTTTTTAACGCAGAGACGCAGAGGGCGCGCAGAGGACGCAGAGAATCTCATCTTTGTCATACGATGCGAACCTGGTCGTTCACGTCCCTCTGCGACCTCTGCGTCTCTGCGTTAAAAAACTAACCAACTTGTTCTTGCCTGATGCAGAACACTGCTTTGGCGCCTCTACATACTCGTGTTGTGTGTCGGCTCAAGACAAAATATCGTGGACCACCTTCCCATGCACGTCCGTCAATCGAAAATCGCGTCCGGCGTGGCGGTAGGTAAGCTTCTCGTGGTCGAAGCCGAGGAGGTGCAGGATCGTCGCGTGGAAGTCGTGGACGTGGACCTTCTTCGAAGCGACGGTCGCGCCGATGTCGTCGGATTCGCCAAAAGCAATGCCCGGCTTGACGCCCGCTCCGGCGAGCCAGGACGAAAACACGGCCGGATGATGCCCGCGGCCTTTGGGGCCATCTTGACCCGGCGTGCGGCCGAACTCGGTCGTCCAGACGACGAGCGTGTCTTCGAGCAGGCCGCGCTGCTTGAGATCCGTGAGCAGGCCTGCGATCGGACGGTCGACGTTCTTGGCAAGCGGCTCGTGCTGGGCCATGTCGCTGTGCGAATCCCAGTTGTTCGACGAGCCGCTGTCGATCAACTCGACGAATCGCACGCCGCGCTCGGCGAGTCGCCGCGCGATGAGGCATTGCCAGCCGAACCCGTCGGTCTGTCCGCGCTGGAGTCCATATAGTTCCAGCGTTGCGTCGTCTTCCTTCGCCAGGTCGAACGCTTCCGGTGCGGCGAACTGCATCTGAAACGCCGTCTCGAACGAACGGATGCGGGCGGCGAGCTCGCCATCGTTACCGTTGGCGGCCAGATGCTTGCGATCGAGCGAGGCCGCGAGGCCAAGTTCGAGTTGCTGTAGCTTCGACTCGATGGATTGCTTGACGTTCGGAATCGGGTCGCCGCCGGGCACGACGCGCGTGCCTTGGTGATAGGCCGGCAGAAAATCGTTCGACCAGACTTGCCCGCCGGCATACGGCAGATGCGGCGCGATGACGACGAACGACGGCAGGTTCTGGTTCATCGTGCCCAGGCCGTGGCTGATCCACGACCCGATGCTGGGCCGCGCGGCGAAGAACGAACCGGTGTGCATCGCGAGCGTGGCCTGAAAATGTTCGTTGTTGTCGCTCGACATCGAACGGATCAGGCAGATGTCGTCCATCTTCTCGCGGACGTGCGGGAAGAGATCGCTGACGAGCGTGCCGCACTTGCCGCCGGGCTTGAACTCCCAGCGCGGCTTGACCAGCGGGCGCTGTTCGAGCGACAGCCCTCCGCCGACGCCGAGCGTCTTGCCGTCGGCCTTGAAAAGCGCTGGCTTGTAGTCGAACGTGTCCATGTGCGACACGCCGCCGGTGGAGAACAGGAAGATGACGCGCTTCGCCTTGGGCGCGAAATGCGGTAACTTCGGCGCGAGCGGATCGGCGGAGGACGAACGCTGCTGCTCGGCGGCGAGCAAATGTGCAAGGATGCCCGGCATCACGAGCGAACCGCCGACGATCGAACGCACGGCTTCGCGGCGGGTGGGGTGGGTGATGAACCGCATTGCGTGCCAATTCCCGATCGTTAGTTCAAGTAGACGAACTCATTGCTCATCCAGAGTGCTCGAACGAGGCTTGCCCAGCTTTGTGTCGGTCGGTCACCGTCAACGACGCCGGAAGATGCTAACGCGGCGTCGACTTGGGTGAGATATTCAACGGCCGTGACGATTTCCCCGTCGCCGGGCAAGCGGCCAAAATAGGTGCGATAGGCCGCGACAATCCGATCGCGATCGGTCTGGTGCGCCGCAAGCAAGCTATCCGCGGCGAACCGCGACTGTTCGTGGACAAACGGCGCGTTGAGGAAGTAGAGCGCTTGCAGCGACGTGGTGCTGGTCGTCCGGCGATCGGTGCTCGCATTCGAGTCCGCGCCGTCGAACAGCGCAAGGAACGGATCGCGCTGAATACGCTGCGTCATCGTGTAGACGCCGCGGCGGTTCGTCGGATAGTGGGCCTTGAACGGGTTGTGCTGCGTGAACTTCCAGGTCTTTTCCGCGGGGAACGGATGCGGCCCGCCGGATGTGCGATCGAGCCGGCCGCTGGCGAACAAGATCGCGTCGCGAATCGACTCGGCATCCAAGCGGCGGCGGCGAAAGTGGCCGAGCAACTCGTTGTCGGCATCGACCGCGGCGTATTTCGCGTTCTCTTGCGTCGCTTGTCGGTATACGGCGGAGGTTGCGAGCCAACGATGCATCGCCTTCATCGACCAACCGGCATCGACGAACCGTGCGGCGAGATAATCGAGCAGTTCGGGATGCGTCGGCGGGATTCCCTGGCGGCCGAAATCGCTGGGCGTCGCCACGATGCCGCGGCCGAAGTGGTAATGCCACAGGCGATTGACCATCACACGGGCAGTGAGCGGATTCTTCGCGTCGGCAATCCAGCGGGCCAGGTGCAGTCGTCCGGAGCTTTTTTCGCCCTCGGGAAGCGTCTGTCCGCCGAGCACGGAAATGAAACGCCGCGGCACTTCGCGCCCCGGCCGCTCCGGGTCGCCCTTGATCTGGATCGCCGCGTTGCCGAGCCGCTGCCGGCCTTTATTCGCCGACTCCGCCACGGCGTAAACCAGTTCACCGTTGTCGAGCGCGACCAAGTCGCGCTGCCGCTGGTCGAGCTCAATGCCCGGCCAAGGATAGCGCGTGCTTTGGAAGAAGCCGTACAGCGCGTA
>QEVJ01000115.1 GCA_003576845.1 Planctomycetota bacterium | reverse complement strand
AATCACCGCGGAGGATCGCCCGAGAGCTTCCAAACGCTGCGTTGCGCTCATTCCGCGGCGCGGGGGAACGCGAATGTCGGCGGCCGCGTGAGAATGTGCGCCCAGATCACGACGCCGGCGGCGAACACGAGCAGGCTGATGTTCTGAGAGATCGTCAGGTTCGTCTTCCAGATGTTCGGTGACCGCGCCGTCGCTGCGGCGGTACGGCGTATAGGCGATCAAGAACAAGCAGATGAGCAGCGCGTCGATCGCGCTATAGACTTGCACGGGATGCACGGCCAGGCTCGGCGGAGACGCGGCCAGTTCCCATTCGGCCGATTTGATGCGGGGGGGCGATTCGCCGCCCGGCGTTGCTTCGACCGCAATACGTGCGCCGGCGCCGTGCGCCCGCAACAGCGCGGCGCGGGCCTCTTCGATCGTGGCCACTTCGCGGCGAAACGTCACCCAGTGCTGTTCGCCGCCTTCGACGTATTCGCGGACCGTGCCGCCGATCGCGCGAATCCGGTCGCCGCGGACAAAGCCTGCCTTTTCTGCCGCCGAGGCGGGCACGACATGCGAAATGACGGGCGGATCCGATGGCTGTCCGTCGAACTTGAGGCCGTGCAGGTCGATCAGCCCGAGCGCTGCCTGGCGTTCGTGCGGGGGACTGCCCCAGGGGAATTGGACGCTCCACGGAACTTCGCAAACGCCCGCGAAACAGCAGCCGTTGAGCATGCACCCGACGCGGCCGAACGCGAGACCCAAGAACATGCAGGGCGCGATCAAATCGGCCAGCGCCAGGCCCGGCAGGCGATATTTCCGCACGAACACCGCCACGGCGATCATCACGGCGATGAAGGAGCCGTAAACGACGAGTCCGCCCTCGGAGATGTTGAGGATCGCGACGATGCGATTGCCGAGATCGGGATGGTTGCGGCGAAAGTCGTCCCAATACTCGACGACGTAGAACAGGCGGGCGCCGACGATGCCCGTGAGAAACATCCAGAACGCGAGCGTGAGGATCAACTCCGGATTGAGACCGAATTGCCGAGCACGGTACATCGCCAGGCCGACGCCGGAAACGACGCCGACGAGCATCATCACGCCGTAGCCGCGAATCGGCAGACCCTTGGGAAAGAGCAGGGGCAGCAGGTAGATGGCGAGGCCGACGATCAGGGCGACGGGCAGGTATCCGCGAACGTCGGCGTTGAAACCGACGCGGCGAATTGCCCATGCGAATCCGGCGGCACAGACGACCGCCCACGCGGCGAGCAGCCAGCCGAAGCCGAAGAGCGGCACGTCGCCGATGCGCAGGGGGATGACGAAGAGGGTTTGGAGCATGGCGGGAGCGTCCTTGCGGCAGGTCTAAGGCATAAGTTTCAAGGTTCAAATAAGGTTCAATGCCTAAGGTTCAAGGCGACGGGCTGCGCGTTTTGGAAACCTTAGGCCTTGAACCTAATTTGAGACTTGAACCTTGAAACTTCAACCTTCTCCCTAGATCGCTTCGCTGCCGCGTTCGCCGGTGCGGATTCGGACGCAGTCGTCCATGGGGAGGATGAAAATCTTACCGTCGCCGATCTGGCCCGTTTCGCCAGTGCGGCCGCCTTTGATAATGGCGTTGACGGTCCGCTCGACGAATTCGTCGTTGACGGCGATCTGAAGCTGAACCTTGCGGAGCAGGTTCACGGAGAACTCGTGGCCGCGGTAAAGTTCGGTGTGTCCCTTCTGGCGGCCGAAGCCCTGCACGTCGACGACCGTGAGGCGAAAGACCTCGACTTCGGTGAGCGCCTCTTTGACGGCTTCAAGCTTCTGCGGCTGGATGATGGCGATGATGAGCTTCATGGTCGCAGACTCAAATCAAGCCGTGACGGAGGCACGCCGGCGTTCGTTCGCGGTAGTGCGGTTCAATCGTGTCCCGCACTGGCGTCTACGGCTGGCCCGCCCTCGCCATTGCCGGCGGCGGCGACCTCGGCGGTCAACGGTTGACGACCGGCGAATCCGGCGTCCAGGTCGTGCCAATGGAGGACTTCCGGTTCGCCAAGCCGCCAGCAGAGGTAAACGATGCGGCCGTCCATTTTCGACGGAAAATCGACCAGCCCCTCGGGGCCGTTTTTCGGCTCGACGCCGAGTTGGCGGAGCTCTTCGACGAAATCGTAAAGCTGCTGCGTGTCGCGTTCGAGTTCGGCTTCGATTTCCTCAACTTCGTCGCTATAGAGATCGTTTGCACGCAAGTCGCGGTTGGCCCGCAAATGTCCCAGGCGTTCGCGGCGGTCGACGACATCCCTGGAGAGCTGCGCGAGATCGGTCACGATCGCGCGCACCAATGGCAGCATGGCATTGGCTTCTTCGACCGTGAAGAGCCGGCGTTTGGGTTCCGCTCGTTCGCTCATCGCTCTCATTTCCTCTGCCAACACGAAGGCGGCGCGATGGGATCGCGACGCTTCGTTTGCGTGAACGCGAGCCGTCACGAATCCGTCGGACGCTCGTCCAAAGCCATTATACTCGCGTTGCGAAAATCGGTGTATAGAAACTCATCGACGTGGAGCGACGCCGATCGCTCTTCCGTCGGAACGGCTATTGGTTCGGTCCGCCGTGCACCGGCTCGGCGATCGTTTTCGACAGCGCGACGGCGGTCGGATTGAGCGTCGCCCGGCCCCAGGCGACCTCGACGGGCAGGCGGGAGAAATCGACGATGCAACCGTCGCGGCTGTAACAGCTCAGGTCGTGCGTCGCGCCCATAAAGATGCAATCGACCGGACAGGGTTCGACGCACAGCGCACAAAACATGCACTTCGTATAATCGATCGCAAAGCACGTGACCTTGAACCCCTTACCGGTCGTCACCCGCTCTTTGCCGATGTAGATGCAGTCGACGGGACACGCCTTCGCACATTGATCGCAGGCGATGCAAGTGGTCAGGTCATAACGGTGAAAGCCGCGATACCGCGACGCGACGGGTACCGGCAATTCCGGATATTCATAGTGCTGGGTGAAGGTTTTACGCTCGGGGTCGTAGGTCTTGAGCCAGTAGCGCAGGGTGACCCACAGGCCGTAAGCGACGGTATACACGGCCGACCAGACGTTTCGGAACCAAATCCGCATGGGACGGGAGTCGACCTCGGCTTTCCGCCGTCCACATTGGGAGGGCGCACGCGCGGGACGAATGGGGAGTTGCTTCGCCGGCAAAGCGCTTTTAACGACGAACCGATCTGCCGCCGCCCTCGCATGGCAGCGGTAAGTGCGATTCGCGCGCTGCTCACTCGATCTGGGCGAGATTATAGACGCCACGCCGAGTCTCGCAAGCGACGGTAGGCGGGAGAGTCAAGGTTGAGGTGCCGGGCGCGAGTGAATCGGGAACGGATTTGTGTAGACGGACGCCTCCAGTGTGGATGAATTCCCATGTCCACTGCGCGCATTTGTTGCGGCCGAGGCGATGGGCTCACAGATTGGGTTACGAGCAACCCCTCGCCGAAACCGGGCCGACGGAACCGCAGGCGTTATGGTCCGCATAATTGGCACGAAGACCATGATCGGCGCGAGCCAGCCGCGTCCGTTCGCGTCGGCCGGACTGTCTCGCCGGATTAAAGCTTCGCCAGGTCACGGAGGGACACCACCGGATTGCGGCGATTCGGAACCGAAAGACGGCCGCCGCCGTAAGCGATTGGGGCGACACTGGAACCGAGAACGTCGCGGCCCTGCGCGAACGCAAGTGCTTTCGGGCGTGTGGCTTATGGCGTTATTGCAACGTCGATGGGATGCAAGATCGCGTCACCGCGAAGCCGCAGATAATTCTGCGGAGGGGCGAGAGTTGGGGCGGTGCGCGGCAAACATGCGCGCAGTTTGGCAAAGCATTTGCTTGACTCCGCGCAACGGACACGTAGATTGATATGAAGGGGTCGCCGAGGTTGAATTGGACGGCGATCATCCGTGCTGCGGGGTTCAGCAGGCCGACATCATGTCGCCGGAACCTCGATTTGTCAAGCCGCTGCGAACCATTGCGAATCCCGAGCGAAATAACAGCGAGTCCGGCGCGTTGCCGGGGTCGATCAACGAAGGTTGGCCGGAGTTAAGAGCACAAGGAATGGGACATGTTGGTTCTTTCGCGCAAGAAGAACGAAAGCATCGTCATCAACAACGATATCACGATCGTTGTGGTGGAGATTCGCGGGGATAAGGTCCGCCTGGGCATCGAGGCGCCCAAGGAAGTGCCGGTTCACCGCCGCGAAGTGTACGACGCGATCAAGCGGAACGAGCAGGGCGGCAGCGAAAGCCCAGCGAATTCCGCGGATACCGCGGGCTAACGTGTCCGGTTCGCCTTCTTCCGCGGGGATGCTCCATCAGCCCGCTTTCGAGCCGTTTGCCATTTTGCGGGCGTTCGTTGAGTTCGTCGCCCATTCTTGGGGCCATCGCTCGGTTCCAGCTTCGCCTTCTGCGCGCGGTTTCTTTGTTTGTTACGGACGGGTCACCCTGTGAATGCCGGGGCTGGATGCGGCTGACGGTCGAGGCCGCGGCCGTTGCTCTCGGGTCCATGTGTTGCGGTGGACCGGTCTTAGCGGCGGACGACAAATCCCACTGCGAAATTTTCGGTTTTGCGGTTTATTCCGCGCGGTGATCGTGGTACAGTTCAGGGGTGTCGCGGCGTCATTCTCGCGGTTTGTTTCCGCGATGGGTCGCCGCAGCCGCGACGCATACTTGGGCGGGTGCGAGGTGAATTGCGCCCTTCCATCGCAGTGCGACCCAGTGAGCAAAAGGCTCGGCTGTGGATTTTCAGCTTAATCTGAACACCGAGTCGGTTCGGCAAGCCGGTCTCAAGGAACCGCTCTGCGTGCCGCCCGGGATGTCGGTGCGCGACGTGCTGGTGCTGATGAAACAGCACAACACGGGCTGCGTCTTGATTTGCCGCGACGAAAAGCTCGCGGGGATTTTTACGCAGCGCGACGTCTTGCGGCTGCTGGCGACGGAAGCCGATCTGGGCGCGGCGATCGAAACGGTGATGGCCGCGAATCCGACGGCGCTTCACGAGTCGGATACCGTTGCGACGGCGATTCGCGAGATGTCCGAAGGCGGCTATCGTCACTTACCCGTCGTCGATGCTGCGGGCCGTCCTCTGGGTTTGTTGAAAGTGCGCGGGATCGTGCATTTTCTGGTCGAACATTTTCCCAACGCCATTTACAACCTACCTCCGGAGCCGCGTCTGGTCGCCCAAGATCGCGAAGGCGCGTAAACCGGCAATCGAACGTCGCATGCGGAGCATCAGGCGGCCTGCGTGCGGCGTCCCCGCCAAAAAATCCTTCCGCCGGGCTTCTTCCCGAAAGCTCGGCTCGCCAACCGACCGATGAACGGCAGCGTCCCATCATCGACTTCTTTCCGCCATACGCGGAAACCGCTGTGTCTTTTGGGTTGCGCAGGGCGGGTTTTGCCGCTGGAAATCCCGGCGAGCGATTTGCCCGACTCGCTCCGAATAGAATTCCACGAACGCATCTGAATTTCACAAACGAATCCCGACCGCACTCGACACCATTTAACCGAACCGCCCGTCGGCCCATTCAGGGAACCAACGATCGATCATGTCCACCACGACACTGGAAACGCCGAAGAAGACCGTGCACCTCGAATCCGCGACCGTTCGCTTCTGCGGCGACTCCGGCGACGGCATGCAACTCGCCGGGACGCAACTGACGACCACGTCGGCAATCGTCGGTAACGACGTCGCGACGTTTCCCGATTTTCCCGCCGAAATTCGCGCTCCGCGCGGGACACTGGCCGGCGTGAGCGGGTTTCAGATTCACTTTGCGGCCAAAGAGATTTTCACCCCCGGCGACGAGGTGGACGCGCTCGTGGCGATGAATCCGGCAGCGCTGAAGACGAACATCGATGCGCTCATTCCGGGCGGGCTGCTGATCGTCAACACCGAAGCGTTCGACAAGAAGGGGCTCGAACAGGCGCACTTCGCGTCCAATCCGCTCGAAGACGGCAGCTTGGATCAGAAATACAAGGTGATCAAAGTCGACATGACAAAGATCACGCGGGAAGCGGTTGCCGCGTTGGGTTTGAGTCAAAAGGAAGCCGATCGCTGCCGCAACTTCTTCGCGATGGGGCTGGTGTTCTGGCTGTACGACCGCCCACTCGATCCGACGTTGCGGTACATCGAAGATAAGTTCGGCAAGCGGCCGGACATCGCGGAAGCCAATCGCAAGGCCCTTAACGCCGGCTACAACTACGGCGAAACGACCGAGGCGATGGCGGTGAAGTATATCGTCGACTCGGCGCATCTGCCGCCGGGCACGTATCGCAGCATTGTCGGCAACACGGCGACGGCGTTGGGACTCGTCGCCGCGTCCAAGCTGAGCGGTCACGACGTCTTCTACGGCACTTATCCGATTACGCCGGCCAGCGACATTCTGCACGAGCTGGCCCGATTCAAGAACTATCGCGTAATGACGTTTCAGGCCGAGGACGAAATCGCGGCGATCACGTCGTCGATCGGCGCGTCGTTTGCGGGAAAGATGGGCGTCACTGGATCGAGTGGCCCGGGCATCGCACTCAAGGGCGAAGCGATGGGCCTGGCCGTGATGCTCGAATTGCCGCTGTTGGTGATCAACGTACAGCGCGGCGGGCCGAGCACCGGTTTGCCGACGAAGACGGAGCAAGCGGACTTACTGCAGGCGATGTGCGGCCGCAACGGGGAATGCCCGATGCCGGTCGTCGCGGCGCAAAGTCCGGTCGATTGCTTTTATATCGTTCTCGAAGCCTGGAAGATCGCGACGCGGTACATGACGCCGGTGATCATTCTTACCGACGGTTATCTGGCGAACGGTTCGGAACCGTGGAAGATTCCGGATGTTTCCGAACTCGAAACGATCGAGGTCAAGCACCCGGGGCCGTCGGTCAACGGCGAGCCATTCATGCCGTATGCCCGCGACGAGCGTTTGGCACGGCCGTGGGCGTTGCCGGGCACGCCGGGGCTGACGCATCGCGTCGGCGGCTTGGAAAAGCAGAACATCACGGGCAACGTGAACTATGAAGCCCAAAACCACCAGCAGATGGTCGACTTGCGCGCGAAGAAAGTCGCCGACATCGCGAAAGAGTTACCGCCGCAAACGGTCGAAGGGCCGGATCGCGGGCAGTTGCTGGTGCTGAGTTGGGGCGGCACGTACGGCGCCTGCCGTACCGCGGCACGAAACCTCATCGCGCAGGGCAAATCGGTCGCCCACGCCCACCTGCGCTACCTGAACCCGATGCCGGCAAACCTGGGCGACCTGCTCACACGATACGACCATGTCCTGATACCGGAACTGAATAAGGGCCAACTGCGGCTACTCATTCGCGGCACGTACTTGGTCGATGCCAAGGGCTTTAACAAGGTCCAAGGCAAGCCGTTCACGGTGTCGGAACTGATGACGGAATTCAACAAGTACCTGAATTAGGCCGGACGCCGGAGAGGCCGGAGGTACGCAACCTCTGGCTTCGACGGGCCGCCGGTCATACCGTTCGAGATACCCAACCGAGACGAACCAGACTTCCTTCCGCCTTCGGCCTACGGCCTACGGCCTCCAGCCTCCAGCCTACTCGAGCCATGAGCACCGACGCGCTTCCCGCCTTGCCTGTGTTGAAAGCCACCGATTTCGCCAGCGATCAAGACGTTCGCTGGTGCCCCGGTTGCGGCGACTATTCGATTCTTGCCCAGATGAAGAAGATGCTTCCCTCGCTGGGCATCCCGCCGCATAAGATCGTATTCGTCTCGGGCATCGGGTGCTCGAGCCGGTTTCCGTATTACATGAGCACGTATGGCGTGCACAGCATCCACGGGCGGGCGCCGGCCGTCGCCACGGGCGTCAAGGTTGCCAATCCCGAGTTGTCCGTGTGGGTGATTACGGGCGACGGCGATGCCCTGTCGATCGGCGGCAACCACTTGCTACACGCGATCCGCCGCAATCTGGACATGAACATCGTGCTGTTTAACAACCAGATTTACGGCCTGACCAAGGGGCAGTATTCTCCCACTTCGCCGCTGGGCAAGGTGACCAAGAGCACGCCGTTTGGCTCCGTCGACAACCCGCTGAGCCCGCTGTCGGTCGCCATCGGCGCCGAAGCGACGTTCGTCGCCCGCTCGATCGACGTGCACATCAAGCACTTGGGCGACGTGCTCCACCGGGCGGCCGAGCATCGGGGCACGTCGTTCGTCGAGGTTTACCAGAACTGCAACATCTTCAACGATAAAGCATTCGAGTATCTGACCGATCGCGACACCAAAGCCGACGCGACGCTCGAAGTCGAGCACGGCAAGCCGATGATCTTCGGTAAGAACCGCGACAAGGGGATCCGCCTCAACGGCATCACTCCGGAAGTGGTCGAATTGGGCAAGGGCATCAGCGAGGACGACCTGTTGTTCCACGACGAACAGCTCGAAGAGCCGACGCTGGCGTACCTGTTGTCGCGGATGCGGCATCCCGAGTTTCCGGTTCCGATCGGCGTGCTGCGGTCGGTGGAGAGGCCGATTTTCGAGGAACGGCTGCACGCCCAGATTGCCGACGCGGTCAAGAAGCGAGGCGAGGGCGATCTGAACGAGCTGTTTCAGGCGGGCGAGACTTGGGTGGTCAAATAGCGTTCGCCTTGCCGTAGCTGCGGGGAACTTTGCTCGCGGGGAAAACTCATGCTCCTGTGCCCGTACTGCGAACACGAAAACATCGACGGCGCGGACGTTTGCGACGAGTGTTCGCAGCCGCTAATCGCCCAGACGATGCCCCGTCCGGCGACGTCTCTGGAACGGGCGATCGTGAAAGATCGGATCGCGCTGCTCGAACCGCGGGAGCCGCTGGTCGTCGAGCCGGACGCGCCGGTGGCGATGGTGGTGAAGCTGATGCACGATCATCGCGTGGGCTGTGCGGTGGTCGTGGACGACGAACGCCACGTCCTCGGCATTTTCAGCGAGCGCGACGCCCTGATGCGGCTGGGAGCCGATTATCCGGCGCTTTCCCAACGGCCCGTTTCGCAGTTTATGACGGCCCCGGCGGCGACGTTGCAAGAAGACGACAAAATCGCCTTTGCGCTGCACCGGATGGACTTGGGCGGCTATCGCCACGTGCCGATCACCGACGGCGACCGGATTACCGGCGTGATCTCCGTCCGCGACATTCTGCGGTATTTGACCGATCGGCTGCTGACGCTGGAATCGGCGTGACGGGGTCGGGGTTTCTGCAAGTCGCCCGCCCCACCGGTTTTTCTTTGCCGACTGTGGTACACTGGTCGTAGTCGCGAGCGGCTGCGCCCATGGCGGTAACTCCGGATGAACCCGGCGCGCCGCTCCACCATTGGCAATCGAGTTTCGCCCGCGGCGCTCCGCCGGTGGCGCAAAAATCGGGCACTGCGCCGCCGAGCGCGATATAATCGGAGCAGCGAAGGAGCACGAACCCCATGAGCGTAACCGCCGCCCTGCTCCGCGAGTTGCACCGCTGCCACCGGCAACTGGCGGACTTGCGAGAGCGCCACGAACGCGGGCCGAAGCAAATTCGGGCCCACGAAACGAACGTCAAACGTCTCGAAGACGAATTGGCGAAAGTCAAAGCCGAAGCCCTCGACGCCCGTAAAGCTGTCGACGGGAAGCAACTCACTCTGCGAGCGAAGGAAGACAAGATCGCCAATCTCAACGGCCGCCTTTCCGGCTGCAGCACGAACCGCGAGTATCAGGCGCTGCTCGAGCAGATCGCCGCCGACAAAGTGGCGATGAGCGTGCTGGAGGACGAGATTCTCGACGCGCTCGGCAAGGTCGACGAGTTCAAGGCACGGGTTGCTCAGGCCGAGCAGCATCTGGCCAAAGGCAAGGAAGAGGCCGAAAAAGTGCGGACCGCCGTCGAACAGCAGCGATCGCTGATCGAGGCCGACATCGCCCGCGTCGACGCGGAACTGAAGCAACTCGAAGTCGATCTTCCGGCCGATTTTCGTCAGAACTACGACCGCGTGGTGCGGGCGAAAGGGGACGACGCGCTCGCCGAAGTCGAAGGCGACTGCTGCGGCGGCTGCTATCAGCAGATGACGCCGAACATGCTCAGCCAGCTCAAGCTGGCGGTCGCGGTGGCCTGCAAAAGTTGCGGCCGCTTGCTGTACTTTCGCGAGTAGCTCGGGCGACGGCGCGCGGTTCAAGCGCTGCGACGCCGACGGCGGATGGTTCCGTTCGCGAAAACGGAATTCTCTTCGCGCGTGCGAATTTGGCGGCGGGGCTTCGGGCGTTCATTGCCGCGTGCATACCGCAGCGGCGATGTCTCAGCGATTGCCGATTGCCTGCCCTGCCCTGCTCTGCTCTGCTCTGCCCTACGGTCGGCGTGGCTCCGGTCCGTTCGGCTGGAACCCATCTATATTGACAAATGCGTTCGCGGGCGTTTAGGCTATTCCTCGTCTGACGTACCTGCCTGAGTGTCCTACCCGATTTACCTGCCTGCGAAATGATCGTGCGACGGTAGCGGCGAAGAGCCGTTTGCGCGCACGAGCTTGCCGATAGCCGGCGTTGCCCGTTGGGCGATAGCCGCCGTCCCGGACGCCGTTTGTCCCGTCGAATCGCTGCGGATTGGCCGATGGAGGGCCGATCGCATCGCCGCGGGCCGGCGGTACGTATCGACCGACAATCCACGGAGGTGGCGTGGTGCATTTGGCGGAATGCAATCGACGGCGCGCGGCTTGCCGCTTGCGATTCTCTTACGGGAGAACTCGGCTTGCGACGGCGGTCGCGATTTCTGTGGCGGCGACGGTGCTGTTGGCCGCGGCGTTTACGTTTGCTCAGACGGCGGACGCCCCGCCCTCCGAGGCCAAACCGCTGCACGAGCGGATCGACGCGCTCGTCGACGCGGCTCAGGTCGGTCCGGTCGCCCCGCCCGCCGGAGACGCTGAATTCCTCCGCCGCGTTTATCTCGATCTGGTCGGCGCCATTCCGACGGCGGCCGAAGCCCGAGCGTTTTTCGAGGACGCTGCGCCCGACAAGCGTCAAAAGCTCATCGATCACCTGCTCGTCGCTCCGGAGCACGCTCGGCATCTGGCGACGACGCTGGACGTGATGTTCATGGAGCGTCGCCCGGCCAAGGGCGTGACGGCGGCGGAATGGCAGAAGTATCTGTTCGACTCGGTTCGGGCGAACAAGCCCTTCGATCAACTTGCCCGAGAGATCTTTACGGCCGACGGCAGCGATCCGGCGACGCGACCGGCGGCGAATTTCTTGCTTGCCCGCGATGCCGAGCCGAACCTTGCCACGCGCGACGTCGCCCGCGTGTTCTTTGGCCGCGACTTGCAATGTTGCCAGTGCCACGACCACCCGCTCGTCGACGATTTTTATCAGGCCGAGTATTACGGCATCTACGCGTTGGTCGGCCGCACGTATGTATTCGTCGACAAGAAGGATAAAGACAAACAATACCTCGCCGAGAAAGCCGAAGGCGATCCGACGTTCGTTTCGGTATTCGACAAGGCGAAGATTCAGCGGACGGGCGAGCCGCGCGTGCCGCTGGGCGACGCGATCGCCGAGCCGCAGCTTCCCAAGGGTGAGGAATACGCGGTCAAGCCGGATAAAGACGTGCGGCCCGTGCCGAAGTTGAGCCGCCGCGCGGAGCTGGCGAAGGCCGCGACCGAAAACAATCCGGCCTTTCGGAGGAACATCGTCAATCGTCTGTGGGCGATGCTGTTTGGGCAGGGACTCGTCGATCCGGTGGACATGCTGCATCGTGGGAATCCGGCTGCGAATGAAGCCGTGCTCGATCTGCTCTCGGACGAGTTTGCCGCACATCGGTACGACATCCGCTGGTTGCTCGGCGAACTGGCCAAATCGCGAACGTATCAGCGGTCGATCGACTTGCCCGGCGAACTCGCGGCCGCGGCGTCGCAGTTGGCCGAGCGTGTGAAAGCGGACGAAGCGGAGCGAGAGAAGCTCGTCGCCGCGGCCGCGGCGTCGAAGGAGGCGATGTCGAAGACGGAAAGCGACATGGACGGGGCCAAAGACGCGCTGATCGCGATAAATGCCGAACTTGCCAAGCTGCAGTCGGCGGCGACGGCGCTGAAGAAGCCGGCCGACGATGCGGCCGCGGCACTGGCGGCGGCCGAAAAAGATTTTGCGGCCAAGAACGACGGTTTGCCGGCGCTCGTGGAGGCGGCAGCGAAAGCGGCGGAAGCAGCGGCCAAGCTCACGGACCAGAAAGACGTGGTCGGTGCGGCGGCCGCGCTGAAGGCCGCGAGCGATCGGCAATCGGCGTCCGCAGCCGCCGCACAAAAGGCTGTTGACGAACGCAAACTCGCGTCGAAGAATGCGGCAGATGCATTCGCGGCTGCCAATGCGCAGGTTGCTGCGGCCACGGAGAAATCGACCGCGGCCACGGCCAAGGTCGACGAACTGTTCGCCCGATTCCGCGAGGCGACGGCGAAATGGCAGGCCGACGACGCGGCCGCCGACCGCATTGCGAGGCGGGCCGCCGATGCAAAGGCCCTCGTGAGCTACGCCCAAGCCGACGGGCAAATCGCCGCCGCGCAAGCCGACGCCGCAAAAGCAGAAACGGAATTGTCCGTCGCGAAGACAAAAGCCGACGCCGCGTCTGCGAATGTTAATGCGATGATTGTGGCGCTGGGCGACGCGGACAAAGCGCTCCAGGCCGCTCAAGCGACGCAAACGCGGACCGAAACGGCCATCGCCGAACTGCAAACGACCGCCGCCGCGATCGCCGAGGCATACTCCAAGACGGATGCCGCGCGGCTACGCTTGCCCGGCGATGCTGAATTGACCGACGCGACGGCGAAGCTCAAAATTCGCGCCGATCAGGCCGCCGCCGCGGTTGTCGCCGAACAACCGAAGCTCGCGTCCGCACAGGCCGCAACAAAAGCCGCTGGTGACCGCCACGCCCAGGCGACCGCCGCGATGCAAGCCGCCAAGCAAGAAACGGACGCGGCTCAAAAGCTCGTCGCCGACGCGGCTTCGCGCATCGCTACTGCCGCCGCGGCCCGCGATGCGCTCGTGCAATCGCGCGCCGATCTCGCGCGCGACGTGGCCGGGCGGTTGAGCCGCCGACTTGCGGTCGGCAACGTTCGCGCCCTTGGGCCAGAACAACTCGCTTGGAGCATGATGCAGGCGAGCGGACTTCTCGTAAACCAACGGGCCGCGGAGGTTGCAGCCTGGGACAAAGCCAATCCCGCCGCCGATGCCGCCGCAGCCGGTGCGCCGGAGCGGATCGCGGCCCGCGACGCGGCGGTCGAGCAAACGACGTTCGACAAGCTCGCCGGCAACGTCGGGCCGTTCATTCCGCTCTTTGCGGCGGCCGCCGGTCAGCCGCAGGACGACTTTTACGCGACGGCCGATCAGGCGTTGTTCTTCGCGAACGGCGGACACGTCCGCGGTTGGCTCAACCCGGGCGGCGAGAACCTGTTGGCGCGGCTCGGCAAATTGACGGAAGCCCGCCCGCTCGCGGAGGAGTTGTACCTGAGCGTGTTGACGCGCAAGCCGAGCGACGCTGAAGTCGCCGACGTGGAAGCGTATCTGGCCGCGCGGCCGAACGATCGCGCGGCGGCAATTCAAGAGCTCGCCTGGAGCCTGCTCGCTAGCGCCGAGTTTCGGTTCAATCACTAAGCTCGATGCTTGCCTCCGATATTGGGCAAGAGAAATGAAAAAGGCAGAATGCAAAATGCAGAATGAAGAAAGCCGAAGGAACTTCGCGTACGGGGCAGAGCGAACCGACTTTAGGTAACGAAATCCGTCTTTCATTCTTCATTTTGCATTTTGCCTTCTGAATTCCCCGCCTCCTAAATCGCCCGCCACTTGTTAACGGAGTCCCGCCATGTTTGCGTCCTACGCTTGCCGTTCGCCGGAGCACACGATCGCGCGTCGCCAATTCCTGGGCGGCGTTGCCGGCGGTGTAGGTGCGGCTGCGCTCGGGTTGGGTGCGATGACTCGCCCTGCCGCGGCGGCGGAACTGGCGAAGCAACAAAAGCGCATCGTCGTCTTCTGGATGGCCGGCGGTTTGAGCCAATTGGAAAGCTGGGATCCGAAACCGGGCACGCGCACGGGCGGTCCGTTCCGGGCGATTCCCACGTCCGTGCCCGGCGTTGAGCTTTGCGAATTGCTGCCGCAGACGGCGAAGCAGATGCACCACTTGTGCCTCGTGCGCGGCGTGAACACGAGCGAAGACGACCACGGCAAGGGCGCCTATCTGATGGTCACCGGGCGACGCGAATCGCCGGCGCTGGATTACCCGCGGCTCGGCGCGGTGGCGGCGAAGGCGCTGGCTCCGGAGAACAGCCCGCTGCCGGGCCACATCCAGATCACGCCGGGCGGAGGCGGCGGACGCTCGAACGACGCGGCGTATCTAGGGCCGAAGTTTGCCAGCGTCGTCTTGGGCGGAGGCCAGCCGCCCCAGAACACGTCGCCCGCCGTTGCCGCCGCGATCGATGCGCAGCGGAACGACTTTCGCCGCAAGGCGAACGAGCGATTTCTGTCGCGCCGCCGCACCGCACAGACCGACCTATACACCTACAGCTACGAGCAGGCCCTGCAACTGATGGAACGTCGCGACGCTTTCGACATCTCGAAAGAGCCGGCCAAGGCACAGGAGCAATACGGCGATCACGACTTGGGCCGGCAATGCCTGCTCGCGCGGCGGTTGCTCGAACAGGGCGTCACGTTCATCCAAATCTCGCACTCGAACTACGACACGCACAACGAGAACTTCGACTTCCACATCGAACAGCTCGGCGAGTTCGACCAAGCTTATGCCACGTTCATCGACGACCTGCACCAGCGTGGGATGCTCGACAGCACGCTGGTGATCGTGATGAGCGAGTTCGGCCGCACGCCGAACATCAACCTGTACTACGGCCGCGATCACTGGTCGAAGGCGTGGTCCGTGGCGCTGGCCGGGTGCGGCGTCAAGCGGGGCATCGCCTACGGCAAGACGAACGACCAGGGAACCGAGGTTGTCGACGGTCATGTCGACCACGGAAACTTGTTCCACACCTACCTGTCCGCCGTCGGACTGGACTCGACGGCGACGTTCGACATCGGCGGGCGCGAAATGCCGATGGCCGATCCGTCGTCGAAGCCGATCGACGCGGTGCTTGCGTAGCGTTGGCACGATTATCTCGTCGCGGAGTTCGCCAAGATTTCCGCTACGCGGCGGCGGGCGCGAAACTGCGGAATTCTTGGCGAATTCCGCTACGCTCGGCGTTTTTTTGATAGTCCGGTGGCAATACCCGCGGGACACTCTCTTGGGTATACTCAGGCAAATCGGTTCGGAGCGCGGGCCGCTCGATTCGTGAGCGGCGGCAAGGTGGCGTTTCGGCCGCAATTCCCGTCCGTTGCCATGCGCCGCCGGTGATGCCCGAACATGAACGACGTTCCTCGCGCGGCCGACGGTCCTGCCGCATCGCTCGATTTTGCCTGCGAAAAGTGCGGGCGGATGCTGCGCGTCGCCGCGACGGCGGCCGGACACCAGGCGCGATGCCCGCAATGCGGCGCGGTCGTCACGGTACCCAAGCCGGCGAGTCCTCTGCCGCCGGAGTTGCCGTCGCTCGGTAATTCCGCATTGGCGACGGCCCCGCGGATGCCGGCGGCTTCCTTTGGCGCGGCGTCGCCACCTACCGCCGTGCCCGCGTCTTCGGCTTCGGCGTTTCCGGGTACGAACACGTCATTCGGCGCGAGTTTCGGCGCAGCGTCCGTGACGCCGCCCGCCGCGCTGCCAACACCTTCCGCACCGCAAGCATCCAGCCCGCCGCGATCGTCCGGCATCGCCGGTTTAGGCGAACTGGCGGCATCGGCGACGACACGCGCCCCCAGCACTTCGGTCCGCGAAGTGAAGGCGATGTTCGATCGCCTCCGCGCCGAAATCGGCAAAATCTACGTCGGCCAGGACGAGTTGGTCTTGGGCGCGCTCGTCGCGCTGTTCTCCGGCGGACACGTGCTGATCGAAAGCGTCCCCGGCTTGGGCAAGACGCTGTTCGTGCGGACGCTGGGCCGCGTACTCGGCTGCCGGTTCGGCCGCATCCAGTTCACCGCGGATTTAATGCCGTCGGACATCACGGGCGCGCCGATCTTCGACATGAAGGAGCAGGAGTTCCGCTTTCGACCCGGGCCGGTGTTCACGCAGCTTTTGCTCGCCGACGAAATCAACCGCTCGCCCGCCAAGACGCACGCGGCCTTGCTGGAAATCATGCAGGAATATCGCGTGACGATCGACGGCGTGAGCCATCCGATCGAGCGGCCGTTCCTGGTGCTGGCCACGCAAAACCCGATCGAGTCGGAAGGGACGTACAACCTTCCCGAGGCTCAGCTCGACCGGTTCATGTTCAAGCTGGTGGTCGATTATCCGGAGGCCGGCGAGGAAGCGGCGATCCTCAAGCTGCACACCGAACACGCCGACTTCGACCGCCGCTTGACGGACGACTTGCAGACGATCGCTTCGCCGGCGGAGATCTTGCGGGTGGCCGAGTTGTGCCGCACCGTGCGGATCGACGATCGGCTAATCGACTACACGAGCGCAATCGTCCGCCAGACGCGGCGTTGGCCGCAGTTTTACCTGGGCGCATCGCCGCGGGCGGGCATTGCGCTGGTTCACGGCGCACGGACGCTGGCCGCGTTCTTGGGGCGCGAATTTGCCGTGCCCGACGACGTGGTGTCGATCGCCCTTCCCGCGTTGCGGCATCGCGTATCGCTGACCGCCGAAGCCGAGGTCGAAGGCCGGAAGATCGACGAACTGCTTGCCGAGGTAATCCGGTCGGTCGAGGTTCCGCGGCTGTGAACGCGATCGTCTATCCGCTGTTGCTGCTCGTGCCGCTGGGACTCGCCGCGTGGCTGCTGCGGGTGTATCCCGCGCGGCGACTCATGTGGCTGGCAGCGATTCCGGTGTTCGCGTCTGCGGCGCTGGTCTTCGACCGCGAGCAGTTGTTCTGGCCGCTCGTGGCGCTCGACGCGGCGATCGCCGGCGCGGCGCTCGTCGACGCGCTGACGCTGCCGCGGCGGAAGGCGTTTTCGGTCGAGCGGACGATCGGCCGCGTGGCGTCGCTCGACAAACCGCACGAGGCGGCGCTGTCGATCGTGAACGCTTCCCGTCGGGGTTATCGGCTGGCGATTCGCGACGATGCCGACGAGCAACTAGCCGCCGATCCGGACGAATTCGAGCTGTTCCTCGCCGGTCGCGGGCGGGCGGCGCTGCATTACACGCTGCGACCCAGGCGCCGCGGCGCCTTTCGCATGGAAGAGGCTTACGTTCGCGCGCGGAGTCTGCTCGGGCTGTGGCAGCGCCTGCTCGCCTATCCTTGCAAGAGCGTGGTCCACGTTTACCCGGACATGAAGCAGCTTGGCGAGTATGCCCTGCTCGCCCGGACGAACCGTCTGAGCCTGATGGGCGTTCGCCACACGCGAAAGATCGGCCAGGACAACGAATTCGAGCGGTTGCGCGACTACACGCTCGACGATAATTACAAGCACATCGACTGGCGGACGACCGCCCGTCGCGGGAAGCTGACGGTCAAGGACTTTCAAGCCAGCCAGAGCCAGCGGCTGATGTTTCTGGTCGATTGCGGGCGGATGATGACCAACGAAGCGTCGGGCGCGAGCTTGTTGGACCACGCCCTCAATGCCGTGCTGATGCTCAGCTACGTCGCGCTGCGGCAAGGCGACGCCGTGGGGATGATTGCGTTTTCGGACGAGATTCATTCCTACGTGCCGGCGCGCAGCGGCATGAGCCAAATGAACCAACTGCTGCACGCTTCGTTCGACCGCTTCCCGCGACTCGTCGAATCGCGCTACGACCAGGCGTTCTTGTATCTCAACGCCCATTGCCGCAAGCGGGCACTCGTCGTGCTGGCGAGCAATGTGATCGACGAGGTTAACGCCTTGCAGATCGAACGGTACTTGCGGAATCTTTCGGGCAAGCATCTGCCGCTGGCGGTGCTGTTGCGCGATCACCAATTGTTTTCGGCGGTCGACGATTACGAGCACGACGGCCCTAAGCTATATCGAGCGGCCGCCGCGGCGGAGATTCTGACATGGCGGCGACAGGTGCTCAGCAACCTGACGCAACAAGGCGTGCTGGCGCTCGATGTGTTCCCCGAGCAAATGACGGCGCCGCTGGTCAACCAGTACCTCGAAGTCAAGGCCCGGCATCTCCTTTAGCCCGGCGCATTTAGCCCCGGGTGAACACACCCGGGGCAATGCGCTCAACTCTCGCGCGAAGCCGGGAAACTCTTCGCAAAAAACGCCCGTTTCGTATGGTATTCTGGATAGAAGGAAGAAACGCTCGACCATTGTCGCACGCAACCGCGGCGTAGCAGAAATGACCAGGCAGGGACCGACAAACGGAGACGGCAAATCGGGGGCCAAGGAGCCAAAAGCTCTCCGCGCGCGGCTTGCGGCGCTCGACCGGCAGATCGTCGCGCTCGCAGCCGAGAGGACCGAAGTCGCGGCGGCTCTGTTGCGCCACGGGTCGAGAGACGACGCATCGGCGATCGCGTCGCCGGATGCCGCCGCGCTCGAACGCGCTTTGAAGGCGGCGCCGGCGGGGCTTCCCGAACGCGCGGTGACGGCAATCCTGCGCGAACTCGAAAGCGCGGCCCTCGCCGCGGCGGCCCCCCAGCGCGTCGCGTATCTCGGCCCCGAGTTCAGCTACAGTCACATCGCGTCGATCGCCCGCTTCGGCGAATCGGCGGAGCTCTTGCCCGTCGGCACGATCGCCGCCGTGTTCGAGGAAGTCGAGCAGGGTCAGGCGGAGTTCGGCGTCGTGCCGCTGGAGAATTCGACGGACGGGCGGATCGCCGATACGCTGGATAACTTCGCCCGCCGCGAGGTGCGCATCTGCGGCGAAGTCCAATTGCGGATTCACCATAACCTGCTCGGCACGGGCGCGCGCGGCGACGTCGAGGAAGTGCAGAGCAAGCCGCAAGCGATCTCCCAGTGCCGCAACTGGCTCGCCCGGCACATGCCGCAGGCGCGGATCGTCGAAGTGGCCAGCACGACGGCGGCCGCTCAAGCGGCGAAGGAAAAGCCCGGCGTCGCCGCGATCGCCAGTCGCCAGGCCGGCGTGCATTACAGTCTTTCGGTGCTTGCCGCCAACATCGAGGACAACCCCTCGAACGTCACCCGCTTCGCCGTGCTGGGCAATGTGCCGGAGAAGCGCACGGGCGACGACAAGACGGCGCTGATGTTCGAGCTGGCGCACAAAAGCGGGGCACTGGCTGATGCGATCGCCGTGCTCAAGCGGCATCGGATCAACCTCACGTGGCTCGAATCGTTTCCCATGCCCGGCCGCGACGAAGCAAGTCCCGAGGGGCGATATCTGTTCTTCGTCGAGTTCGTCGGCCATCGCGACGAGGTCCGTGTGCGCCGGGCGCTCGCGTCGCTGGAAAAGAAGGCTAAGCGGCTGGTGGTGCTCGGTTCCTACACGCGGCGCGAAGCGGTAGAATAAGTCAGGGGTCGGGATTCGGGGTTCAAGGTTCAGGGTTCAGGAGCGATGCGAGATGGCCCAGGCGATCGTGGATCCGGCGGAATTGCGGCGGTTTGCGCTGGCACTCAAGCAGTTCAACACCGAGCTTCAGGACCGCACGACGCAGCTCGTCGCGCAGCTTCATGGGCTTGGGACTTCGTGGCGCGATCAAGAGAACCAGAAGTTTGCCGAAGAGTTCGAGGATCACGTGCGGACGATCGCCAAGTTCGTCGACCTGTCGAACCGGCACATTCCGTTCCTGCTGCGGAAGGCCGAGCGGGTCGAGGAGTATTTGCAGCAGCGGTGAGATCGGAGATTAGAGGTTGGAGATTAGAGGCAGTGCTTTGTACTAGCATCGGCGTGCTAGCAGGCGATTTGATTTGCGGTTGTTCTCTTTGGTAAGCCGGACTTATTCACCCTCGATATGAATTGAGCGTTTGAGCGTCGTGCGTGGCGTCGGGATGAAATGCGGGCGCGGCGGCCCCTTCCCCGGTGGTTTGTG
>QEVJ01000114.1 GCA_003576845.1 Planctomycetota bacterium | reverse complement strand
AAGTGCAGCCCAGCGGCTTCTTTCACGGCGGGCAGTCCGTCGGCAGCGGCACCGGCGTCGTCGTCGGGCCGGACAAGCTCGGCGGCATTCAAGTCCTCTCGCGCGTCGATCTCGTCGACTACGACTTCTGCGAGATTCCGCCCGCGAGCATCAGCGGCTTCGCGTTCGTCGACGTGAACGACAACGGCGTCCGCGACAGCGGCGAGCAAGGCATCGCCGGCGTGACGATGCGGCTGCTCGGCGGCAGCGGCAACGCGACCGGACAGACGACGGTCACGGACGCCAACGGATTCTACTCGTTCACGGGCCTCATGCCCGGCGTATATGGCGTGGCCGAGGATCAGCCCGCCGCCTACGACGACGGGAAGGATCAGGTCGGCAGCGCCGGCGGTTCGGCGCTCGCTCAACCCGGCGATCGGATAACAGGTGCGACGCTGGCCGCGGCGATGAGCACGGTGAACTACAACTTCGGCGAATTGATTCCGCCCGGCACGCTCAGCGGCTACGTCTATTCCGACCTCGACGAGGATTGCATTCGCGACGCGAGCGATGTGCCCATCGCCGGCGTGACGATTCGCCTGCGCGACGCCGGTGGCAACCTCGTCGGAACGACCACGACGGATGCAAACGGACGCTACTTCTTCGGCAACCTCAAACCCGGCACGTACAGCGTCGAGGAAGTCCAACCCAACGGCTTCTTCCACGGCGGTCAGACCGTCGGCAGCGGTTCGGGCACGGTCCTCGGCCCGGATCGTATCGGCGACGTGCAGGTGCAGTCGCGCGTCGACTTGACGGACTACAACTTCTGCGAAATTCCGCCGGCGAGCCTCAGCGGCTATGCGTTCGTCGACGCCAACGACAACGGCACGCGCGACGGAGGCGAGACGGGCATTTCCGGCGTCACGATTCGCCTGCTCGACGCGAACGGAAATCCGACCGGACAAACGACCACCACCACGGACACCGGCTTTTACACGTTTACCGGTCTGATGCCCGGCAAGTATGGCGTGGCCGAAGACCAGCCCGCTGCGTACGACGACGGCAAGGATCAGGTCGGCAGCGCCGGCGGAACGGCCCTCGCTCAGCCCGGCGACCGGATCACCGGCGCGATGCTGTCGGCGGCGCAGGATGCGGTGAATTACAATTTCGGCGAACTGATTCCGCGGGGAAGCTTGAGCGGCAACGTCTTTGCGGACCTCGACGAAGACTGTATTCGCGACGCGAACGAGACCGGCATCGCCGGTGTCACGATTCATCTCGTCGATCAATCCGGCAACATTCTGCGAACCACGCTCACCGACGCTCAGGGGCGCTACACATTCGACGATCTTGCCCCGGGCACGTATGGCGTTATGGAAGTGCAGCCGAGCGGCTTCTTTCACGGCGGCCAGACCGTCGGCAGCGGCGCGGGCACGATCGTCGGCGCGGACCACATCAATGGCGTTCAGGTCAACTCGCGTGTCGATCTCGTCAACTACGCCTTCTGTGAGATACCGCCGGCGAGCATCGGCGGATACGTTTACGTGGACACGGATAACGACAGCATCCGCGACGCTGGCGAGCAACCGCTCTCGCGCGTGACGCTGCAACTGCTCAACGCGTCCGGCGCGCCGACCGGCCAAACGACCACGACCGACAGTAGCGGGCAATATCGCTTTAACGGCTTGCGGCCCGGCACGTATGGCGTCGCCGAGATGCAGCCCGCCGGGTGGCGCGACGGCAAAGACGCGCCGGGCAGCGCGGGCGGATCGGCCCAGCCCGTCCCCGGCGACCGCATCACCGGCGCCCAGTTGCGCGCGGCGATGAACGCAGTCGACTACAACTTCGGCGAACGCCCGCTGCCCGGCAGCATCCGCGGATTCGTGTTCTCCGATCCGGATCAGGACTGCGTGCGCGACGCGAACGAAGCGGGAATCGCCGGCGTGACCGTAGAACTGCTCGACCAAAACGACACGATCCTCCGCGTCGCCCAAACGGATGCACAGGGCGTGTACGAGTTCACCGAATTGGAGCCGGGCGAGTATCGAGTCCGCGAGCGCCAGCCGCTCGACTACTTCCAAGGCTCGCAATCGGTCGGTTCCGGCGGCGGAACGGCTCTCGGCGAAGATCTCCTCGGCGACATCGACGTCGGGGCAAACGAACACCTCGTCGACTACAACTTCTGCGAAATCCCCGCCGGCAGCATTTCCGGCGTCGTGTTTCAGGACGGCGACACGATCACGCGCGTACAGGGCGAGCCGGAACCGGACATCACCGAGCTTCGCGACGGCGTGTTGACGCCCGACGACCATCGTCTGGCCGGCGTCACGGTCGAACTGCGGCAAGGGATCAACGGCCTGCCGATCATGGGCAGCGCCGCGCTGCCGGGACGCTACTTGCCGCATCAACCCATTCGCACCGTCACCGACGCCAACGGTCAGTACCAGTTCGTCGGTCTTCCACCCGGCAACTATGCTGTGTTCGAAGTCCAGCCCGACGCCTATATCGACTATCGCGACACGGCGGGGAACGTTGACGGCCAACCGACGGGCATCGCGCTCAACCCGCACGACGCGTTCATCGAAGAGCTGGTCGCGCCGTTGGAAACGGCCCATAACTTCGACGCGATCCTGAGAATCCAACTTCCTGCCGGGCGCAACTCGGTGGACAACCATTTCAGCGAAGTGTTGATCCGCGAGCAGCCGCTCGACATTTTCGTGCCGCCGCCGACCACGTTGCCGACGCCTCCGCCGCCGGTCGTCGTTTCGCCGCCGCCGCGGGTCGGCTTGCCCTCGTTCGATCCGCTGATCGACACGCTGGCGAGACTCCGGCTGCAAGCGACGGAGGCCGGCGGTTACACGTGGCACTTGAGCGTCGTCAACGCCGGTTTCCCCCGCGGACCGCAACGCTCGGGCGACGTCATCGTGCAGAATGTCTCGACGCGGCTCGAACAACAAGCCTTTGCCGAGGAGAAGCTCGACGAGTCGACGTGGACGCTTCCGGGCACGACGGCAAACGAGTATCGCCGCGTCCGGTATGGCATCCGAAACGGCACGGCGGTCGTAGGCGACTTCAACGGCGACGGCATCAGCGAAATCGCCATTTTCAAGGCCGGCCAGTGGTTCATCGACATCAACGGCAACGGCGTATGGGATGAAGGCGACCTGTGGGCCAAGCTCGGCCACGAAAACGACCGCCCCGTCGTTGGCGACTGGGACGGTGACGGCAAGGACGATATCGGCGTCTTCGGTCCGGCCTGGGCGGGCGACCCGCGCGCGATCGCCGAAGAGCCAGGCTTGCCGGATTTGATGAATCCGGAGCCCAAAGGCAAGCAGAAGAATATCCCGCCGCTGCCTCAAGACGCGGCGATCGGCGCCCGCTCGATGAAGCTCACGTCTGCCGGGAAGTTGCGGGCCGACTTAATCGACCACGTGTTCCATTACGGCGTGGCGACGGACACGCCTATCGTCGGCGATTGGAACGGCGACGGCGTCACGAGCATCGGCATCTTCCGCGACGGTAGCTGGCGGCTCGACGTCGACGGGGACGGCAAGTGGACCGATGCGGACCTTTCCGTGCGTTTCGGCGAGCAGGGCGACAAACCCGTCGTCGGGGACTGGAACGGCGACGGCGTCGACGATCTGGCCATCTATCGCAGCGGCACGTGGATCTTCGATAGCAACGCCAATCGCGAGATTGACGACGCCGACGGGCGCCTGTCGCTCGGCGGACCGAACGATCAACCGATTGCCGGCGATTTCAATGGGGACGGCATCGACGAACCGGCCCTCTACGACGACGGCGTGACCGACTCGACGTCGGCCGCCGCGCAATAGTGCCCTCCCTTCGCATCACTCCCGGCGAACGGCTAGCGCGATGTCCTCGCGATAGCCGGGCGAAGCGACCGTGCGCTCGCCGCCGGGATGATCGAACGTTTCTTCGCCCGCCGTGCTGCCGGACTTCGTGTCGAGCCAGGTCGCCCGATATTTACCCGAGGGCAAGTCCAACACGAGCTTCGTTTGTTCGCCGCCGCGGACGTAGATTGCATATTCGCGGCCGCGCTGGGCCAGCACATGCACGGCGCCCTTTCTCGGCACGCCGCCCTTGACGACGCCGGGTTCCGGGGTCATGCGCAAGAAGTCGAAGCTGTGAATGAAGTTCTTGAGAACCTTGAGCTGCGCGTGTAGAGCCGGGCTTCCGCCGCCGGGGGCTTTGTTTTTGGCCGTGCCGCCTTCGTGGCCGACGGCGAACGAATAATCGAGATTGTTGTAAAGCGATCCGCCGGCGAGGAGAAACTCCCAGCCTTCGCTGCGATAGACGAAGTCGCCGTCTCCACGAAAGCCCGTCTCGTTGTCCCCGATCGGCAGCTTCAAATGCCAGTTCATGGCCACGGTTTCGGGCGGCGTAGCGTAGTGAAAATTGAAGATCGAGACCTTCGGATGCGGCCGCTCGACCTTCTTCGACTTGTTCGCCACGTTTTCGGCGATCAGGTGCCGCTTCGGCAGCTTTTCCTCGGTGCTCGCGATCAGGTCGGCGATCCCGTCCTGCCATGCCCGCGTGACACCGCCGAAATACGGCTCGTTGCAGATTTCATAGTAGAGGTTGTCGAATGCGTTGAGTTCCGTAACGAGCTTGACGACGAGCGCGTGTTGCGCCCGAGTGAGCGGCTCTTCCTTCAGCGCGTAAACGTCATTGCGGCCAACTTTGCCGACGCCGTTCATGTTGTTCGCCGCGTTCATCGGGCTGATCTTCCACTGCGAATCCTCGTAGAACGGGCAGAACAATACGAGTTCGACAACGACGCCGCGGCGGCCCGCTTCGGCGACGAAATCCTTGAGCCGGGCGAAATACGCCTCGTCCCAGCGATCCAGGTCGAACTTTTTGCCGCCGCCCGCATAGCCGTCCGCCGTGCTGCGCGCCCAAGGGCAGATCAACTTTCCCGCCGCCGGCGCGAGCGTGTTCTTTTCGATGTTGAACGCCCCGGCCGCTTCGCAATACGCGCCGGTAAACGTCCGCGTCAGGTTAAAACCGTACTTTTCGAGTGTGGCGGCGTACTTCTTGTAGTCGAAGTCGGTGTTCAGGACCGCGCCGTAATGCTCGCCGGAAGTGACCAGCACCGTCGGTCTGCCGCGAAACTCAAAGTACCGCGGGTTCTCCGGGTGCAGCCGCAGCGGCTCGGCCGCGTTTGCCGAAAGGCTCGTCGCCAATACCGCAAGGCACGCCCACTTCAACGACCACACGAAACGGCACATAACGCACCTCAACGAACAAGAAGTACACTCTGCGTCTTCGCGACTTTGCGGTGAATGCCGGCATCGCTTTCCGCCAGCTACTGCGAGACCTCGCGTCAGTCGAACCATTCGTCCGCGGGATCGAATTTCGGCGACGCTACGATCAATACGGTCATGCGTCCGATCGCCCGATGGCGAACTCCGGGCGGGATCATCACGCACAACCCCGGCCGCAAGGCGATTCGCTCTCCGTCGAGTTCCATCGCCGCGTCGGCCTGACACTCGAGCACGTAATACGTCTCCGCGATCCGCTTGTGGTAATGCACGCGGGCGTCCTCGCGAATCTCCGTGCGATGGAGCGTAAACGGCAACTCGTCCATGTCGCCGAACGCCCTCCGGGCCACGCCGCAAGGACAGGCGACGCCCGCAATCGCGTCGAAATCGACGATTCGATAGGTTTTCGATTGCCGCGACATTGCCCAATCGTCTCCGAATTTCCGCCGGCCAAGGCTCCGTGCCGCGCCACTCGCCGGTAATCCACAACGTTTCGCGGTCCGGCAGTCCTGTCCCAACCCGCATAGTTTGACACCCGGCCCTGTCTCGGACCAGCATCTTCGCGGCGATTTCCTTGCCCGATCGGTAAAGATCTCGCGAGCGTCGCATGACTGCGGACGCGAGAGTTTCGCCCCGCGTCACGTTCGTTACGCCCGTCAAACTCCACGCCACCGTCGTTGTAAACCATTTGGTCTGGAACGGTTGGGCGCGTTCAAGCGCGGATTCCGCATTGGCCGATATCACACATGCCGCCCGAGCGCTCGCGCGTTAATCGAGCGGCAAAAGTTCCCCCAAGTGGTCAAGGCTGCGACGACGCTCGGCACAAACTCGAACGAGCCACGGACTGGCTCGACCGGCGTCGCTGCAACGGACCGTGCGAACCTTCCGCGTTCGGCCGGCAACCGCGACCAGCCCGCCTCGACAGCACCCCGCAAGTGTACACGCCCGATCTGGCGTCGTCCCCCCGACGAACTCGCCATTCGGGCCGTCCCTCCCTGGCTTCCTTCCACAGATTGGCCCAGGCGGTGCTTTCCGGCGCGGCGCATCGCGATGCGCGAACGCAATCGGTTCCTTCCTCATGAGGAGACGTGGCTCGATGAAATTGCACATGATGATTGGAGCGATGATCGTCAGTGCCGGCCTGTGCAGCCAAGCGTTCAGCTTCGAACTCTTGGATCGCATGTTGGGCGGCGATGGCTGCGGTTGTTGCGATTCCTGCCAGCCCAAGTGCTGCGCCCCGAAGTGCTGCAAGCCCGCCTGCAAGCCGGCGTGCTGCGAACCGAAATGCTGTGAGCCGAAGTGCTGCGATCCGTGCAATGCGTGCTGCAACGATTGCTGCGGCTGCGACCTGTTCGGCGGCCTCCGCGGTCTGCTGTGCCGCAAGCCGAGCTGCAAGTGCAACGATTGCTGCGATCATTGCGGCAACGGCTGCGGCTGCGAAGCCAAGTGCGAAGAGCCGAAGTGCGATTCGTGCTGCGATCCTTGCAAGAAGTGCTGCCGCCGCGGCCTGCTCGAAGCCATCTTCAGCAACAAGTGCGGCTGCTGCAACAAGTGCAACGATTGCTGCGGCGGCTGCAACGGCGGTTGCGGCTGTGGCGGCGGCGAAGGCGGCGCGGCCGCTGCCGCCGGCGACGCGGCTCCGGTTCCTCCGGCCCCGGTTCCGGCCCCGGCCGATCCGTCGGCCTCGTACCGCAAGGGCACGAACCTCCGTCCGGCCAAGTTCGTCCGCTAAACCTTCGGCCAATCACGAAGGACTCTTCAAGCCCGACGCGGGAGCTATCCCGCGCCGGGCTTGTTTCGTCTGCTGACCGGTTCGGGAGAGAATTGCGAATGGAAAATGGTAAATTGCGAATGGCGAATCGTCTTGTGACGCCTTGCCGCCATTTACGATTCACCATTCACCGATTTCCATTCACAACTCCTCCGCCGCGGCCCGCTGTGCCTCGTGCATAACGCCCTACGTCCGCGCCATCTCGCGGGCCGCGGCCATCGGGCGGGGAGCCGCGGCGGCGCCTTCGAGAAATATGCCCATCCGGCGAAACTTCGCATACCGCTTGTCGAGTAGCTCGGCGACCGACCGCGCGGTCAACTCGCGGAGCGTGCGCAGAAGATAATTCTTCATTCGGTTGGCCATTTGCCGCACGTCGCGATGGGCGCCGCCAAGCGGTTCTTCGATCACGTCGTCGACGATGCCGAACCCGGACAGATCCTTCGAGCCGAACCGCAAGGCCTTCGCCGCTTGCGGAGCAAACTCGTGGCTCTTCCATAGAATGCCGGCGCAACCTTCCGGACTGATGACCGAATAGTAGGCGTTTTCGAGAATCGCCATGCGATCGCCCACGCCGATGCCGAGCGCCCCGCCCGAGCCGCCTTCGCCGATGACGACGCAAACGATCGGCGTCGGCAGCCGCGACATCTCAAACATGCTCTCGGCGATCACCTGGGCCTGGCCGCGCTCCTCAGCGCCGATGCCCGGATACGCGCCCGGCGTGTCGATAAAGCAAATCACGGGCAATTGGTATTTCGCCGCCAGTCGCATCTTCCGCAGGGCCTTACGATAACCCTCGGGATGGGCGCAACCGAAGTAGCAGGCGTTTCGCTCTTTGAGCGTCTTGCCCTTCTGATGCCCGACGACCATCACTTTGTACGTATCGAGCTTGGCAAACCCGGTCCGCATCGCCCGGTCGTCGCCGAAGCAGCGGTCGCCGTGCAGTTCCAGAAACTCGTCGAACACGAGTTCCAGATAGTCCGTCGTTTGCGGCCGATTCGGGTGCCGGGCGACCTGCACGACTTGCCACGGGTCGAGCTGGCCATAAATTTGTTTGATCAATTCGACCCGCTCGCGGCGAAGTTGCCTTAGCGACTCCGCCGCTTCCGCGGGCGGATTCACGTTGGCCTCGAGTTCGGCAATCCGCGCCTCGATGTCCAGAATCGGTTGCTCGAAAGCCAGGCCGGGAGGCAAATTCGACATAATAGCGACGCCCCGGAAGGATCGGTTAGTCGTGATGAGAACGGCCCGCGCCGCATTCCGCGCCTCGGGTCGCGGGTCGATCGCGTTCCCGTGAGGCGCACCCTTTGGATGCCGAGGCCGAACTCGGCGTCACGAGCGTCCGTGGCGATCGACCGCCGCGCGGGCGGATTTCGACATCTCAAAGGTCATGCGGTAGTCTAATTGACTGTCAGAACTGCGAAAAGGCGTGTTGCCCCCTCGTGCTGGTGGACGCCGCGGCGGTTCAATGCGCAAACAGATTCACCGTAAGGCGGCCAGCCCGCGCCACAACCGGCATGGCCGCACGACCCAATGGCGTTAGAATGGCGGTTTATCCGGAATCGTTTTTGCTGTCGATTTCCAGCGACGTTTTTCGGAGCGAATCGCCTTACCGAATGCCCAGAAGTGAACCGGCCGCGGTGCCAGCGGCTGATGCGTGGACTTCCTCGACCCCTCACGGCGTCGCCCGCGCAGCCGGCGCGCGCCACGCCGCTCGTTGAATGCCTGGATTCGATTTATTCAGCGGTTGGTCCTACTTGGGGATCGTGGTCTTTTTGATTCTCACGGGCTGTGGCTTCCCGCTGCCCGAAGAGGTGGCGTTCGTTTATGCGGGCGTGCAGTCCGCGGTCGGGCATCTCAATTGGGGACTCGCCCTGGCTGCGTGCGGTATCGGCGCGCTGCTCGGTGATTCGGTGATGTACGGCATTGGACGCCTGGGTCGCGGTTGGATCGGTCGCCACGCTTGGTTTTCGCGGATCGTCCATCTCGAACGCGAAGAGCAAGTCCGCCGCCTCATCGCCCGCCACGGCATCAAGGTCTTCTTCGCCGCCCGGTTCATGGTCGGAATTCGCGGACCGCTTTACGTGACGCTCGGGATTCTCAAAGTCCCGTTCTGGCGGTTCCTCGTCGTCGACACGATTTGCGCTTCGGCCGTGATCGGCGTGTTCTTTTCGCTCAGCTACTACTTCGGCCAACGCGTTCTCGAATGGATTAGGCGAGGCGAGTACCTCATTACGGCCCTCGTCTTGATCGGCATCGTTGTCGGCGGCGTGCTGTGGTTCCTTCATTACCGTCGTCAGAAGCACGCGACGCTCGAAGAGCCGCCCGCGCCCAACGAGCCGGAGCCGATCGCCGCGGTCACCGAAAGCCTGCTCGGCGTCGCGCATGAAGAGCTCGTCCGCGAGTCCGATGGACCGAATGGGTCCGAGTCGGACCAAAACGAACCGTCCGGCGGTCACGCCGAAAACGACCACAATGCCGACAGCGGTCGCAGCGCAGGCAACGGGCAGCACCGCCCCGGCCAGCAAACCCTTTCGCCCACTTCCGGCCCCGACTAAAATCGAAACTCGACTGCTCGCGTTCGTCACTCGCACGCCTTCCGCCAATCCCGCCGCGCCAAGGAAGCACGCCCGATGGGCTTGATGAACTTCCTGGTTCCCGACCGCGCTTTTCTGGCGGAAGATTCGCTCGCGGCGGCGCACATGACGGGCATGGACGGCGTCCCCTGGCCCTGCCGCGTCGTTGCCACCGGGACCGGCCTGATGGTCGATCGACCGGCCGGCGACTCCGGGAACTTTCACATTCCCTGGTGGGTCGCGGGCCACGGCACGCTGACGCTTTCCACCGCCAGTCTGATGGAGCGGATGCGGCCGTACATCCTCCCTGTCGAACTCGCCCGCGGAACCCTCAACCGGCTCCGTAATCATACCGCGGCCTGGGAATCGCTGGGCATGATCCTGCCCGCCGAGGTGGACGCCGAAACGCAACTCGCCCAACACGGCTTCTTTCGCGGGGCGTCTCAACAGGCGGACGCCGCGCAAGCAGCCGCGTCGGCACAAGAGTCGCTCCACCATGCACTCAACGCCATTGATGTGCTCGCGGACTCCTACGCCGCGCAAGCGCTCGACGCGCGCCACCATCAAACGCCGCGGCTGACGACGCTCTTCGGCGTTCGTCTGGATCACGAAATCCTCGACAACAGTCCGGCGAGGGCCATCCTGCCCGCGTTCAACGCCCTGCAAACGTCGCTCGCCTGGGCGAAAGTGGAACCGGAAGACGGCCGCTGGGATTGGCGAATCGCGGACGCCCAAATCCAATGGGCGGTCGCCCAGGGATATCGCGTGGCGGCCGGCCCCATCTACGAGCCGTCGCTCGCCGCACTGCCGCAATGGGTCTATCTTTGGGAAAACGACCTCGATCGCCTGCTCGGCTTTGTCACGCGTCAAGTTCAGCAGGTGGTCAACCGCTACACCGGTCACGTTCATCTGTGGCACGCGGCGGCTCGCGTGAATATCGCCGAACCGCTGCCGATCGGCGACGACGCAAAGCTGCGGCTGATGATAACGGCCGTTGAGACGATCCGCCGCCTCGACCAGCGGACGCCGGTCGTCGTGAGCTTCGATCAGCCCTGGGGCGAGCGGCTCATCCGCACAGAACCCCAGCTTTCCGCGCTGCACTTTGCCGATGCGCTGGTTCGCGCCGATCTGGGCGTCGCCGGGCTCGCGCTCGAGATCAATCTCGGTTATGCAAACGAAGGCACCTTGCCCCGCGACCTGATCGCGATCAACCAGCAAATCGACCGCTGGAGCCTGTTCGGTCTGCCGCTTATCGTGTTGCTCACGGCGCCGAGCGCAGCGACGGCCGATCCCACAGCGCTTGCCAAGTGCAAATGTCTCGGCGGGCGCGGTGCGATTCCGGACATCGCCAGCCAGGTCGAAATTGCCCAGCGCCTCGCACCGCTGCTGCTGGCAAAGCAATCGGTCCAAGGGATACTCTGGAATCAACTGCAAGACGCCCGCCCACACGACTATCCCCACGGCGGCCTCATCGATCACAACGGCAACATCAAACCAACCGTCGGCGCGCTGGCGGCGATTCGACAACAACACCTGGTTTAGGGGTCGGGAATCAGGGGTCGGGGGTCGGGGAGGAGCCGACCATGGAGCATGCACGATGATCCAAAGCTATCGAGACCTCGACGTCTGGCAAAGGGCGATGGACTTCGCCGTCGAGTTGTATTCAATCACGAAGGCATTTCCCAGTTCGGAAGTATATGGGCTTACTAGCCAAATGCGTCGCGCAGCCGTAAGCATACCTTCCAACATTGCCGAGGGTCGCAGTCGTAAGTCGACGCCGGAGTTCAGCAAGTTTCTTACGATCGCCTACGGCTCGCTCGCGGAGATACAAACCCAAATTGAACCTGCGGCTCGTCTCCAATACGTCGATGTAAAAAAGCCGCAAGTCTGCTGGAATGCTCGAACGAAATGGGCCGCATGCTGAACGGCCTGATGAACTCGCTGAGTCGCCGAAATGCGTGATGCGTTCTCCCTGACGCCCGACCCCTGATCCCCGACCCCTGCTCATGCTTCACGCCGTCATCATGGCCGGAGGTAGCGGCACTCGGTTCTGGCCGGAGAGCCGCGACCTGCGCCCCAAGCAACTGCTCAAGCTCGTCGGCGAACGGTCGATGATTCAAGCGACCACGGACCGGCTCGAAGGCCTCGTGCCGCGCGACCGCGTGCTCATCGCCACGAACGCCCGCCAGGCCGCCGGCATTGCCGAACAGTTGCCCGAACTACCCGCCACGGCGTTGTTGCTCGAACCGTGCAAGCGGGATACGGCGCCGTGCATCGCGCTCGCTGCAGCCCATCTGGCGAAGCGCGATCCCGACGCGATCATGGCCGTCATCCCGTCGGACCATGTGATTCGGCCGACCGAGAAGTTCCAACAAGCGATCCAACTTTCCGCGGACCTCGTCGCCGAGTCCCCGAATCGCATCGTCACGCTCGGGATTCGCCCGACGTATCCTGCCGAGTCGTTCGGCTACATCGAACGTGGAGAACCGCTAGCCAACACCGCGAAGGCGCAGGTCGCGCCCGTCTATCGCGTCGTTCGCTTTCGGGAAAAACCCAAAGCCGCTGCCGCCGCGGAGTTTCTCGCGGCGGGAAACTGCTTTTGGAACGCCGGGATCTTCGTCTGGCGGGCAACCACGATTCTCGACTATCTCCAGCGGCTCCAGCCGGAGCTTTACGCGCATATCAACGCAATTGCCTCCGCAATCGGCACGAGCGAGTACCCGGCGATTCTCGAACGCGAGTTCGCCGCCATCAAGGGCATCTCGATCGACTATGCCGTGATGGAGCACGCGAGCGACGTCGTGGTGATCGAGGCCCCGTTCGATTGGGACGACGTTGGTAGCTGGCAATCGCTCGCTCGGCTCGTCGGCACGGACGCCGATGGCAACACGGTTTCCGGCCGCCATTTGGGAATCAACACCAAGGGGACGATCGTTCGCACGAACGGCGAGCATCTCGTCGTCACCATCGGTTTGGAAGACTGCATCGTCGTCCACACGCCCGACGCCACGCTCGTTGCCCGAAAACAAGACGAAGAGGCGGTCCGCGAAGTCGCCCAGCAACTGCCTGAGCGCGGCTGGCGAGAACTCTTATAATGAGCGACTACTGTAGGAGGCGAATCCCTTCGCCGACCGGAGCGCTACCGGACGCTTCGGCGAAGGGATTCGCCTCCTACACAGGCGGTCTCGGGTTTCGTTGCAATTCAGGCTTCGCGGAGCATCGTCATGGCCGAAATCACGTTTGGCACTCTCACCGGCGTTCGCTCGCCGGCGAGCACGCTCGCCTCCGGCGATGGGCCGATGCGCTTGCTGATTCTCGGCGACTTTTCCAGCCGCCGACGAACGGCCGCGGACATCGCGGAGGTGCGACCGCAACTCGTCGATCGCGACAATCTCGACGACGTCATCGCCAAGCACGCCATCGTGCTCGACAACCTGGTCGCGGACGAGGGCATTCCGCCGGTGAGCGCGGCCATCGGTTCGCTAGCCGATTTTCACCCCGACGCGCTTTACGAGCGGCTCGAAATCTTCGCGTCTCTGCGTCAACTGCGTCGTCGCTTGACGAATCCCAACACATTCGCCGATGCGGCCGCCGAGGTTCGGGCTTGGGGACAGGCCGCGGCATCGGGAGGAGCCGCTTCGCCGTCGCAACAGCCAAAATCCTCAAGCGACGTTCCGGAACAGCGTCCCGAATACAGCACGGAGGGCTTGTTCGATCTCACGCTCGGCGCGACCGGCCAGCGGCATGCGGCCGACGAAGCGACGAGTTGGCGCGACTTGATCCGCGACCTAGCCGCGCCCTATGCGCTTGCGAGCACGAAGGCCGAGGAAGCCCAACTCACAGCCGTCGTCGATCGCGCCGCCGGCGAGACCATGCGGGCGATCCTGCGCCACAATCGTTTCCGCCGCGCAGAACTCGCGTGGCGCGGCGTCGAGTTTCTTACGCGGCGACTCGAAACGGACGAGTCGCTCAAGCTGTTCGTGCTCGACGCGCCGCTGGCCGCGATTGCCGACGACGTAACGGCGCCCGGCGACTTGTCGAAGTCGACGCTCTATCGACGACTGGTCGACGAGACGGTGCACACGCCGGGCGGCAAGCCGTGGGGAGCGATTCTGCTACTCGGTCGCTTCGACGCCACGAGCCACGATGCCGATGTCCTCGGCCGCCTCGCGAAGATCGCGCAAGCTGCGGGCGCGCCGATCATCGCGGGAGCGCACGACCATCTGGCCGGCAGCGAGTCGCTGCGCGCCCAGCGCGATCCCGACGATTGGACGTGGACTCCCGTCGCAACGAGCGCCGCCGCGTGGCGCGACCTTCGCAAGCTGCCCGAAGCGGCGTATGTCGGTCTTGCGCTGCCGAGGTTGTTGCTCCGCCTTCCCTACGGCACGCGCTCGAACCCGACCGAGAGGTTCGCGTTCGAGGAGCTTCCCGAAGAGCTGACCGACGCGGCGACGCGCCACGAGCGGCTCGCCTGGGGACCGGCGGCCGTTGCCTGCGGTTATCTGCTCGCCGCGGCTTTTGGCGCGTCGGGACGCAACATGCAGCTCGGCGACGTGCTCGACATCGAAGAGCTGCCGCTGTTCGTCGACCGCATCGACGACGAGCCGGTCGCGATTCCCTGCGGCGAATCGCTGCTCATCGATCGCGCGGCCGAAAAGCTCATGTCGCTCGGCCTCATGCCGCTCGTTTCGTACCGCGACACGGACCGAGTCCGCCTCGCCGGATTCCGTTCGATCCGCGGCCTGCAAGAGCGCCTGGCCGGTCCGTGGGCGCGCTGAAAACGGCAGTAGTGCGCCTCGCCTAAAGTTACGGGTAAAGTCGGCGGAGGCGCACTAGTAAGGTGGGGCAAACGCCGGGTTCGCACTTGGCCAGCGATCGTTGGTCAGGCCAAGCGGCGATGGACTCGACCATCTTCAAATCGCTCGACCCGCGCCGGCCTGACGGCGATTCAGTGTTGCTTGACGATTCCGTCAGGCCGGCGCGGGCTGCGCGCTATGCCGATGGCAGGGCTTCTGGCCGCTTGATCTGACCTACTTTGCTGACCGATTCCACTAACCGTTGTCCGCCGGTTTCGCGGGGGGTGTCGTCAGGCGTTTTAGTTGGTCGGAGATTTCCAGCAGGCTGGCGTTGACCTGACGAAGCGTGGCGCGGCGGCCGGCGGTTACCAGGCAGACGCTGGCGATGGTGGCCAGGCCCAACGCCGCGACGCCGAGCGTCACGAGAAAGCCCAGCTTGCCGAGGAACGCCGTGAGAATGAGGTGCATTTGCTCCGGCGTGGGTTTTTCGCCGGCGACGGGAAACTGCACGCCGGATTCGAGCATCGCCTTCGCGTGCGCGGGCATGAACGTGCCGAATAAGACGATCGCCGACGCGACGATGAACGCCGCGACGAGCCAAAGGCCAATCGTCGCGAACGTCCAGCGGCGGATGGAACGCCGATCGCCATCGAGCACGCGCCACGTAAGCTCCCGAACGTCCGTCGTGCCATGCAATTGCGTTGCGTCGAGCCGCAGCAGAGCGTCTTTTAGTTCTTTATTGGTCGTCATCCTGGGTCCTTTCGGCGGGAATCGGGCATTCAAGATGGATGGTGGTTGTCGAGCGCCTTACGCAGATTGGCCTTCGCGTAGAACAAACGCGAGCGAACCGTGCCGACGGCGCAGCCCACGACTCGGGCGATGTCGTCATAGGACATGTCTTCGAGAAATCGCATGACGATGGCCTCGCGTTGCGCGGGAGGTAAGCCGTCGAGTGCGGCATGAACTTGCTGGGCGTCGGCGGCGGTAAAGCCCTGGTCGTCGACGTCGGCGTCAGGAATCTCGGCGAGTTGGTCGGTTTCCCATTGCTCGTGGCGCCCGCGCCGCCGCGAGGCGTGCCGCATCGCGCAGCGACGGGCGATCGTATAGAGCCAGGTCGCAAAGGCGCCGGCGGCGCCGAGCCGCGAAATCGATCTCCAGACTTCGAGCCACACTTCCTGCGCGACATCTTCTCCGTCGCCGCACATCTTGGCGAGGAAGTACCGAATCCGCGGACCGTAACGGCCGACGACCTCGGCAAACGCCAACTCATCGCCCGCCTGGCAGCGGGCAACGAGAAGTTCCTCGTAGAGCGGATCGGTGGATTCCGGCATTCCCGGCGCTACGGCTAAAGATTTGATCGTCCCCGTCCCAATAGAGAGTGGCTGTCGCGGCGACGAAAGTTCATTTTTGGCGGTGAAGCGGCACTGATGGGCCGCCGATCGCCAAGGGGCCGCCTTCGCATCCATTTTCTTTGGGGTGTCGCTGGCTCGGCCAGCGTTGGGGCGGGAACGGACTTTCGATCCCTCGAACGTACCGCCGTCGCCATCGCCGGGAAGCGGGGCCTTCGCGTCGCGTTCCTCGGCCCGTTATCATGACACAAAGGCGCCGGCGCCAATCACGGGTGGAGCGTCGAACGCGACCCGGGCGGACGCGGCGCCAGTGCCACACCATCCTCAGTTCCGAATTCAACATTTGACGATGCACAAGGCCCCAATATGGGATTCGACGGAATGGATGCCGAGCCGCTGAGTTTATTCGCCGCGTACGGCGTCGAGCTGGAATACATGATCGTCGACGCCGTTTCGCTCGACGTGCGGCCGACCGCCGATGAGGTTTTTCGGGCTGTTGCGGGCGAAATCACCGGCGAGTATGAGACGCCGGACATCAGTTGGTCGAACGAGCTGGTGTCGCACGTCATCGAACTCAAAACGACCGAACCGGCCAAATCGCTCGTCCCGCTCGGCGACGCATTTCAGCGCCACGTCCGCACGATCAATGACGTGCTCGCGGGGCTGGGCTGTCGCTTGATGCCGACGGCGATGCATCCGTGGATGGACCCGCACCGCGAGATGCAGCTCTGGCCGCACGATTATGGGCCGGTGTATGCGGCGTTCGATCGGATTTTCGATTGCCGGGGACACGGCTGGGCGAATTTGCAGAGCGTGCATCTGAATCTGCCGTTTGCGAGCGACGACGAGTTCGGCCGGCTGCACGCGGCGATACGGTTGATCCTGCCGATTCTCCCCGCCCTCGCCGCCAGTTCGCCGGTGATGGACGGCAGCGTGACGGGCGTGCTCGACAATCGCCTCGCGGTGTATCGCACGAACGCGCGGCGCGTGCCGTCGGTGAGCGGCGAAGTGATTCCCGAAGCGGTGTTCTCGCGGGACGACTACGAGGAAGTGATCTTTCGGCGGATGTACGAAGACATTCGGCCGCACGACCCGGAGGGCATCCTGCAGCACGAGTGGCTCAACGCCCGGGGAGCGATTGCGCGGTTCGACCGGCAGGCGATCGAGATTCGCGTGCTGGACATTCAAGAGTGTCCGGCGGCGGATATGGCGATCGTGACGGTGATCGCGGAGACGCTCAAGGCCCTGTGCGGCGAGCGGTGGTCGAGCGCGGCGGAGCAGCGGAAAATGGCGAGCGAATCGCTGGTGTCGCTGTTGCACGCGACGATTGGTAGCGCGGAAACCGCGGTCGTCGGCGATGCGGCGTACCTGCGGCAGTTCGGCGCGGCGGCGGAAGGGCGTTTCACCGCGGCGGAACTGTGGCGGCGCATCATCGCGGAGTTGGACGTTCGTCGGTTGCTCGGCGCGGCGGAACGGGTAGGCTTAGACGCGATTCTCTCGCGCGGTACGCTCGCCAGACGGATCGCGGGGGCGTTGGGGACGAATCCCGATCGCGCGGCGCTGCGGCAAGTTTACGAAGCGCTCTGCGACTGCCTGGTCGAAAATCGGCCGTATTCGCCGCAGGCATTGTGAAGACGGGGTGGAGCGATCGGTACGGCTGCCCGGACCAGATCGCTTGCAGAACGGTTGTCGATTGTCGCGGCGCGTCGAATCATGCTGGCTCCGGTGAACTACACGCATCTCAGCCCGCAGCGGATTGTGTTCGGTTGGGGACGGCGGCGCGAGGTCGGCTCGCTGGCGTCGTCGTTGGGCCGGCGCGCGCTCGTGGTTTTCGGGTCGCGGACGCTCGTCGAACGCGGCGTCGTCGACGAGTTGGCCCGCTCGCTGACCGCGTCGGGCGTCGAGTCGGAGCTTGTGGCCACAATTCGCCAGGAGCCGGAGGTTGCCGACGTCGACGCGGCGGTCGCGCGAGTGCGAGCGTTGCCGCTGCGCGAGGGGGATTTCGTGCTCGGGCTCGGCGGCGGCTCGGCGATCGACCTTGCCAAGGCCGTGGCCGCGCTGGCGACGAACGACCACGGCGACTCGGTCGTCGACTTCCTCGAAGGCGTCGGCCGCGGATTGACTATCGATCGAGCGCCGCTGGCGATGATCGCCATGCCCACGACCGCCGGGACCGGCAGCGAGGCCACGAAGAACGCGGTGATTTCGAGTTACGACCCGAAGTTCAAGAAGAGCCTTCGCAGCGACGCGATGGTCCCGCGAATCGTGCTCGCCGATCCGGAACTCACAACGACCTGTCCGCGCGACGTGACGGTCCACTGCGGAATGGACGCGATCACGCAACTCGTCGAGAGCTACCTCTCGCGGCGCGCGCAGCCGATCCCGCGGGCGATTGCCTTGCAGAGCTTGCCGGCGGCGGTGGAGGCGCTGCCGCGGTTGCTCGACGATCCCACGTCGCGTCCGGCGCGCGAAGCGATGGCCCATGCGGCCCTGATGTCGGGCATGGCGCTGGCGAACTCGGGCTTGGGCATGGCGCATGGCGTGGCGGCGGCGCTGGGGGTTCACGCCCGCGTCCCGCACGGGCTCGCCTGCTCGGTCATGCTGCCCGTCGCGTTGCGAACGAATCGCAACGTCTGCCAAGCGCAGTACGCCGAGTTGGAGCGAGCCGTCGACCCACGCGGCCGTGCGAGCGACGCCGCTGCCGCCGCGGACGCCTTTGTCGCGCGCATCGCGGCGCTCTGCGAGCGGGTCGGCGTGGCACGGTCGCTCTCCGCGCTTGGCGTAAGCCCCGAGCAGCTCGACGACCTCGTATGCGGTTCGCGCGGCAACAGCATGGATGGCAACCCGCGCGATGTTTCCGACGCCGAGCTCCGCGGCGTGCTGGAGGCGATGTTATGATCGTCGCCGCGGGATTGACGCCGGCGTGGCAGCAGATTTTGGTGTTCGACGCGCTGCGGCTCGGCGAAGTGAATCGGGCCAGGCAGGCGGTGTGGTGCGCGTCGGGCAAGGTGCTCAACGTCGGCGTGGCGCTGGCCCACCTCGGAGCGGCGGCCCGAACGGTGACGCTGCTCGGCGGTCCGCCGCGCGCGGCGATCAAACGCGAGTTCGCCGAGCACGGCGCGGAACTTTACGCCGCTGAAACGAAGACCGCAACGCGCGTCTGCACCACCGTTCTCGACCGCGCCACCCGGCAGACGACCGAACTCGTCGAAAATGCCGCGCCCGCCGGCGTCGAAGAGCTTGCGGCGTTCAAGGCGATCTATCGGCAGGCGGCCGCTGACGCGGACATCGTCGTGCTCACCGGTTCGCTCACCGCCGGCGCTCCGAGCGATACGTTTGCGGACTTGCTCGCCGACACGCCGAAAGCCTGCCGGGCGATCCTCGACGTGCGCGGCCCGGAGCTTGTCGCGGCGCTCGTTCGCAGGCCGCTGCTGGTCAAGCCGAATCGCGAAGAACTCGGGGCCACGGTCGGGCGAACGATCGCGACGGATGAGGATTGCATCGCCGCGGCTCGCGAACTGTGCCGCCGGGGCGCCGAGTGGACGCTCGTCACGCACGGCGGCGGCGCGACGCTGCTCGTGGGCGAATCTCAGGAGTTCCGCATGGTTCCGCCGCGCGTCGACGCGGTCAATCCGATCGCGTCGGGCGATTGTCTGGCGGCGGGCGTGGCGTCGGCCTACGCCAGCGGACGGCCGATGGTCGAGGCGGTTCGCTACGGCATGGCGGCCGCGGCGAACAACGTCGAGGCTCTGCTGCCCGCGCGGCTCAATCGCACGCGGATCGACCAGCTCGCCGTGGAAGTGCGAATCGAAGCGCTGGGCGATCTTTGAGAGCGATTGCGCAAGAAATAGGACCGACACGAAGTGCGTTCGACATTCGCTGGAACCGTAAACCTCCCAATCTCCTCGGGTGCAGGACAGGGTTTGCTATCCTGTGGAATGCGGTTTGCCGGGCTTGCGGAAGCCGGTTTGGCGGGTGGCGCGGCGGCGGCGAGAAGTCATCGAG